>CAZKAC010000061.1:0-2998 GCA_964550725.1 uncultured archaeon | reverse complement strand
ATTAATGATTTAAAGTTATTAATAATTTGGATTTACTATTAATTTCTTGTTTTGAATGTAATTCAATAAAGGTTTGGTAAATATTTTTTTTAATATGATTAAAGATAGAATTAAATAAGTGTATATGTATTAATTGAATGGTGGTTGTATGCCTTTGCCAAGAAAACCAATTGGGAATAAAATAAAAAAATTTGGTTCTGTTAAAGGTCAAAAAATTCCTAAATGTAATGTTTCAAATAAATTTTATTCTACTATTAAGAAAAAAAAATAATTAATCAACTATTAATTTCTTTCAAATGTTTGTGTTTTGGAAAAAATTTTATAGCATCCATTAATTCTTTATGAGTTTTTGCATATTCTTCAATTGAAATTCCTTTTAAGTATGCATCACATGCTTGTACGAGAGAAGTTGCACCTGCCTTTGTTCCTTTGGGATGTGCATGGCATCCTGCTCCCATTGTTGTAATGAAATCAGTATTTCCCATAACATCAATGAAGGGTTTTAATAAAGTTGGATTTAATCCTCCTGAAATTATTGGACAGCACTTTTTCATCCCTCTCCAGTCATCATCTTCAAGGATAACATGGTGTGCAAAATCTTCTTTAACAATTTTTATTGAATCAACATCAACTGAAGGAATTTTTGACCAACTTTGTTTAAAGAAATGTCCTTTTGCTAAATAATTTAAAATATTATTAGCAGCAGTAACATCTTCTTTTGGGTTTCCTTTCATTTTTCCAACGCCTGCTGTTCCAGTGTGTATTCCACTTGCACCTGCAAGTCTAGCAAATTTTGATAAAACTAAAACAGTAAATCCTATTGGGTTTTCTGGACGAGTAAATGCTCCATGTGCTGCTCTGTGAAAGTGAATGAAAACATTTGGGTAGCGTCTTCTAAGTGTTTGTACACCCATCCAACCAGCAGTAATTCCATCAATTAAAAAAGCATAACTTCCAGGTTCAAATCCTTCATTAATAATCATTTCACATCGTTCAATCATTGTGTCAAAATCTGCAGCAGAAACATTAAATGAGTGTACTTTTTTATGCCCTGTTTCTTTTACTGCTTTATCCATTGCTTTCTTTACATGTTTAACCATTTTATCATATGGACAAAAATCTTGGTTTGCTTGAGGTTCATCATTTTTAACAAAATCTCCTCCACCTACCCAAAAATCATAACATACTTCTGCATATTCTGCTGAAGTTAAACCAATCTTTGGTTTTACAATTGTTCCAAGAATAGGTCTGTCATAAACATTCAAATATTTTCGCATATCATCGATAGTATAACTTGGTCCATCATATTGTTCAAGCATTGAAGGAGGAAACCAAACATCAAGTAATTTTAATGCAGAAACTTCTTTCATTCCTAAAACATTTCCAACAATAAAAGTTAAAATGTTTTGAACATTTCCACCTCTATCAAAAATTCTCCAAGGATAAGCAATCCAAATAAGTTTCTTTTTAGTGTCAATTTTGTAAACAATTGCATTAATTGCTCTTGCAAATGGAGTTTCTGTTTTTACAATAAAATTAGTTCCTGTTGATGATTCGGCAGCAACTTCAGCAGCTGCTTGTAACATATTATTTTTTCCACCGGGTAGCATATGAAAAACACTTAATAAATATTCTCCATTTTTTGGATCAGGAAGAGAAAGGTTTACATAATTCTTTTGTTTTGAATTTAGAGTTTTATACATTTCTTTTGGTGACAACATAAAATCAACTATATATTATTTTCTAAACTAATATTGTTCTAAATTATTAGAATTTCTTTATTTAAAAGACTTTTGGATTTGTTGAAAATTATTTTTTTTCAAATAATTTGTTTTTCTTTTAAATATGTTTAAATATTGGTCATTACAAATGTTAAGTGGTTGCTGTCAATAGCAAAGGGGTTGATATGTTTGGCAGAGATATTTGTTTTAAAATTAAATGAGGGTGTGGAATTAATTGAAGAATTAACTAAGTTTGCAAAAAAAGAATCAATTGATTATGGGTTGTTAATTAGTGCAAAAGGGATGTTAAAAAAAATTGATTTAATTACTAATACTGGTGAAAACAAACAACATTTTAAAGAAAAATGTGATATTGATAGTATTAGTGGGGAAATAAAAAAATTAAATAATGGTAAATATGATGTTAGTGTAAGGGCAGCATTGTCATCAAATGGATTTTCTTCAAAATCGGGAAAAATTTTGAAAGGATTTGTTTTTGGAAATCTTGAAATTCAGATGAGAAAAGTAAATGTGAGTAAGATAATTGAAGCATAACTCGATTAATGATTTTTTTTTAAAAAGTTTAAAGATTTAGTAATTTTTTTATAAAAAAAGAAATTAGAAAAGGAATTATTTTTCCTTTTCTAAAAATTGTTCATAAATGTTTTTTTTATTTTTAATTATTCATTCTCTGGAGCTCTTGGTGGAATTAAACTTAAGTCACTAGGCTCATAATATTCTTTTGCATGTTTACAAGCTGGGCATTCTTGTGGTGGTTCTATTCCTGTATGTTTATATCCACATTTAGAACATTTCCATTCAATTGGTTCGTTTCTTTTCCAAACCATTCCACTTTCAACTAATTCAAGTAATTTTTTGAATCTTTCTCTGTGTCTTTCTTCAACTTCTCCAATCTCGGTGAAAAGTTTTGTTGCATCATCGTTTCCTTCTTCTTTTGCTTCTTTAGCAAATTGAGGATACATTTGAGTTGTTTCATAGTTTTCTCCATCAATCGCGGCTTTTAAATTAGCAATAGTGTCACCAATTCCATTAAGTCTTTTGAATTCTTGTTTTGCATGTTCTCTTTCGTTTTCTGCAGTTTCTTCAAAAATTTTTGCAATATAATGATAACCTTGGTTAGTTGCTATTTTTGCAAAATATGTATATTTATTTCTTGCTTCACTTTCACCAGCAAAAGCTGTTTTTAAATTTTCTTCTGTTTTACTCAAAAAAATCACCTTCTAATTAATTAGTATGATATAATTAAATTAAGGAGT
>CAZKAC010000060.1:0-16518 GCA_964550725.1 uncultured archaeon | reverse complement strand
TTTTATTTTTTCAAAAAATCTTAATATTGAGTACTCTGTACCTGGAAAACGATTTTCGAAATTATTTAACATCTCACGATATTCGTTTCTTTTTGCAGTCCAACTATATGGGCAACATTCATCTGAATAATGAGGGATATTAACATAATTACAATATGCTATAATTTCATTTTCGGGAGTTTCATAAAGGGGTTTTATTCTTTTAACAAAATTTTTTTGTGTAATTTTTGGATCAGTATTTTGTCTTAAAAATTTTTCATAATCATTATTAAAAATATTCATTACTATGCTTTGAGTTTCATCATCTAAATTATGGCCGGTTATTAATTTATCAGCATTCATTTTTTTTGCATATTTATTCATTATTTTTCTTCTTAATGTTCCACAAAAAGCACAAGTTCCTCCAAGTTTTGGATTATTTAAAATTAAAGGCATCATTTCATCATTAGTTATTCCAAATTCTTTTTTAAACGAAATTAATTTGTATTTTATTTTTCTTTCATCACAAATTTTTTTTGCAGTATTTATAGCATTATTTCGATAACCTTTTACGCCTTCATCAATTATTATTGCTTCAATTAAATTACTTTTTAAATAAAATTTATGTAATAGTATTAAGGTTACTACAGAATCTTTTCCTCCACTTAAAGCTACTACTAATTTTTGATTACTTTTAAATAAATTATATTTTCGTATTGTTTTCTTGAATCTATTTTCAAAAAATTTTATGAAATGATTCTCACAAAAATAATGCGGGCCATATTTTAGAGTAATTACTGAGTTTTTTTCACAAATATCACATTTTGATTTTTTTTGATTCATAAAAACATTTAAATAGCAAAACATTAAGAAGTATTATAGGTGGAACGAGAATGCGTGTTTTGATGAAATCAGGAGTCATAAAAAAACCCAGAGGTGTGAAAAGTAAAATGCCTCCAAATGGACGATTAAAAAAACTTTTAATGTTGATGAATAAAGGACTTGGTCCATTTGTTAAAAAACGAAAAAGGGTTTGATTAGTTAGCTTTATAAATGCTTTTTAGTGAAAAATTCTTATCTGGTGAGTTAATTAAATTTAGAATTATAAGTTAAATTAAAATTATAATATTGATATGTATAATATGTAATGATTATTATGTAATGTTTAGTATGATTAAAAGTGATTTAAATGGGAGCATCTAAGTATATAAAACAAACTTTCCAAGAGGAATGGAAAGGATCAGAAGATGAAAATTATAATTATCGAGCAATAATGCAAGCTAGAACAATTGAATATAGAAAAGAACCTAAATCAGTTGTAAAGTTAGATGTGCCTACAAATATTCCTGCTGCAAGAAAAGTTGGGTATAGGGCAAAACAAGGTATTTTTGTTGTTAGAGTTAGTGTTAGAAAAGGGTCTGGGACATATCATAGGCCTAAAAATAAAAGAAGACCAAAAAGACAAGGGCAAGCTAAATTAACAAGGAGAATTAATACTCAAGGGATGGCTGAACAAAGAGCATCAAAGAAATTTGAGAATGCTGAAGTGTTAGGGTCATATAAAATTGCTGAAGATGGACAAAAACATTATTTTGAGATAATTTTACTTGATAGTAATGCAAAAACAATTAGAAAAGATAAAAAATTGAAATGGATGGTTTTTGGAAAACAGAAAGGAAGAGCGGAAAGAGGAAAGACTTTTGCTGGGCGTGTTAATAAAGAGAAAAATGTTAAAAATAAACGAAAATATATTGTTAAAAAAAGAGCAAATCCTGACAAAGTTTAATTATGCGAAGCATAAAAAAAACTCAGCAAATAATAATTAATTAAATGGAGCAAATTAGTTTTTATGGATATAGTTTATTATCAGCCACTCAAAGAGTTGCTTGCAGTTTCTTCATATTTTAAAGAAAAAAATATTCTAATTTTAGTTTCAAATGAAATACAAGAAAAAAAAGCAAAACAAGTTGGGTTAATTCCATGTTATCTTATTTCTGAAAAAACTCCTGATTCAGAATTACAAAAACTAAAAGACAAGAGAAAAGCAGTTATTGGAGGTAGTGTTAAATCTAATGAATTTGCAGTTAGAATAAAATCTAATTTTTTATTACAACCAAGCAACACGGGGCAATATTTTGATTTAGGTTTGGCAAAAAAACTTTCAGATAATAACATTGTTGTTGTTTTTATGTTTGAAGAATTGTTATCAAAAAATTCTTTTGAAAGACATAAATATTGGAAAAATTATTTGGATGTAGTTAATTATTGTAAACGAAAAAATACAAAATTTTTTGTAGCATCTGGATGTAAAGAACCATTAAATATGCGTTCTAAAAAAGTAAGGATTGCAATTGCAGAAACACTTGGATTTTCTTTAGAAAAAGCGAGTTCTTTTATTGAGGGGTTGATTTAATGAAAATTGATAAAACAAAAAAGAAAACAATTCCTTTATCTAAACGTGAACGGAAAAGATATATTTTACTTGAAATATTAAATGCTGAAATATTAGAAAAAGATTTTTATTTTGGGTTATGGATTGAGTTACTTTCATTTTTTGGGTCAAAGGGTTTAGCTGAAATAAATCCAAGAATAGTTTTATATAAAAATAATAAAACTATAATAAAATGTAATAGGGGAAAAGAAACACAATTGATTGCTGGATTAGCGTTTATTCAAAAGATTAGAAATAAAAAAATAATAATTTTGCCGTTATTAATTTCGGGAACAATGAAAACTCTAAAAGAGTATGGTGGATTAAATAATTAAGATAACTTTATTGATTTTTGAAAGATTTATAAAAGTTGTTATGTACATATACTTTGTAGTGGAGAAGAAAAAAAGATAAAAAGGTAATTTTTATGTATCCAATGTCTAAAGTACCAGCATATGATAAGGTTCCGACAATGTTTTCGCCTGAAGGAAGACTTTATCAAGTAGAGTATGCGACAAAAATTGTTGAGCAAGGAACTACTGGTGTTGGGTTAGTATGTAAAGATTGTGTTTTACTTGCTGCTGATAAAATGGTTCAAAGCAAAATGATAATTCCTTCATCAATAGAAAAAATATTTAAGGTTGATAAAAATATTGCAGTAGTTTCTGCTGGATTAGTTGGGGATGCGAGGCGATTAGTAAGAATTGCAAGAAAACAAGCACAAGATAATCGAATGGTTTTTTCAGAAGAAATACAAGTAGCAGTTATGGCGAAAGAGATTGCTGAAACAAAACAAGCGTTTACTCAATATGGTGGATTAAGACCATTTGGGGTAGCATTTGTTGTTGGTGGAGTTGATGAAACAGGTGCAAGGCTTTTTGTTACTGAACCTAGTGGAGCTCTTGCCGAATATATGGCAGCAGCAATTGGGAGAAATAAAGACAATGCTATGCAAGTTTTTGAGAAAAAATATAAATCTGGATTAACTTATGATAAAGCAATTCCTATTGCATATGAAGCGTTGGAAAAAAGTATTGGAGAAAAAGAAAAAATGGCTCTTGAAAGAGTTGAATTTGCGATTATAAATGAAGAAGGATTTAGAGTTCTAAGCGAACAAGAAATTAAAAAATATTTACATCAGTGAATTTAAAAACAAAAAGTATAATTGTTTTATTTTTAATTTCTTAAAAAATAAACTGTCTGTTATTTGGGACTCAATAATTATAATAAATGAAATATAGATTTTGGAAAAAAATCGGAGTGAATATTAATTATTAAATAAATAAATAAGAAATAATGTTTTTGGAAAACAAAATTTAATGTTTTTGTTTTTGTGAATGTTTAAAAAGTTTAAGTGATTTTTATGGTAAGTTTAGAAAAAGCAGTTATTGCAAGAATGGAAAAATTTGGGCATTCTTTTGAATTACTTGTTGACCCAGATTTAGCAATGGAAGCAAAGCATGGTAAAAAAATTGAATTTTCAGATTTACTTGCAGCTGAGAAAGTATTTAAAGATGCAAAAGCTGGGGATGAACAAAGTCCTGATGTAATATTAAAATCATTTCAAACAGATGATTTTGCAGAAGTAGTTAATAAAATAATTTCACAGGGAGAAATACAATTAACTACTGAACAAAGAAAACATTTGTTGGAAAAGAAAAAAAATGATATAGTGGGTTTTATATCAAGAAATGCAATAGATCCTCAAACAAAAACTCCTCATCCTCCACAAAGGATTGAAAATGCTATGGAACAATTAAAAATACATATTGATCCATTTAAAAGTAATGATGAGCAAATTAGATTAATAATTAATTCAATTAAAACACTGATTCCTATTTCAATGGAAAAGGTTCATTTTGCAATAAAAGTTCCTGTACAATTTTCAGGAAAAGCTTCATCAATTATTCATAGGTATGAAATGAAAAAAGAAGAATGGATGAATGATGGGTCACTTGTAGCAGAATTTGTTTTGCCAGCTGGATTAAAACAAGATTTATTAACTCAATTAAATTCTGCAACTCATGGAGAAATAGTGGTAAAAATAATTTCAACACAATAAAAGTATATTTAAGGAGAAAAAGGTGAATATGAATGAAACAAATAGTAGTTCCTGGGGAATTAGTTTCTGAGGAAAGAAAAAGACTTGGTAGCAATGTTTATGTTGCTAACGGAAAAATTCGCTCTAAAGTATTAGGGATAACTGATACTGACGGAGAATATGCAAATGTTGTCGCTTTAGAAGGAAAATATCACCCTCAAAGAGACGATGTTGTAATTGGCACAATAATACGTGCAGTTCATGCAGGGTATGAAATAAATTTAAATTCTGCAACAACCAGTTTTATCCCACGAAGTGCAATAAGGGATGAATTAAGAGAAGGGGATTTAATTTCTGCAAAAGTATCTTATGTAAATGAAACAAAACAAGCAGAACTTGATTTTCCAAGAGTATTATTTGGCGGAGAAGTAATATCTGTAACACCGGTTAAAGTTCCGAGATTTATTGGTAAAAATGCTTCAATGCTTGAAATATTAAAAACTGGAACTGGCTCTTTATTAATGATTGGTAAAAATGGAAGAGTTTGGGCAAAAGGAGGAGACATTCCTTTGCTTAAAAAAGCACTTGATTTTATTGAAGAAAATTCACACAAATCAAACTTAACTAATGCAGTTCAAGAAATGTTAAAGATGGAGAAATAAATTTTAGGAGATGGATGAAATGGCAAAAAAAACAGAAGAAATTCCAGACTATAAAAAAGATAAAAAAAGAGTAGATGGAAGAAAAATGGATCAATTAAGACCTTTAAGTATAAAAGCAGGAGTTATTCCTAATGCAGAAGGATCAGCATACCTTGAATGGGGTCAAAATAAAGTATATGCTGCAGTATATGGGCCAAGAGAATGTTTACCAAAACACACATCAAACCCTTACAAAGCAGTAGTTAAAGCAGTGTATAGGATGGCTACATTTTCTGTACCTGATAGAAAAAATCCTCGTCCAAATAGACGAGATATGGAAATTTCAAAAGTAATTTCAGAAGCACTTGCGAGTTCAATATTTGTTGAAAATTATCCCAATACTCAAATAGATGTTGTTGTTGAGGTAATTGATTCGAATGCTGGATCAAGAGTAGCTTGTTTAGCAGCAGCAAGTGTTGCTTTAGCAGATGCTGGAATTCCAATGAAAGATTTAGTTGCAGCTACAGGAGTTGGAAAAGCATTTAATGATGTTGTGTTAGATTTAAACAAAGCAGAAGAAGATGCGCCTGATGCAGTAGATATTCCAATTGCAATACTTCCTAACACTGAAGAAATTGTGTTATTACAAATGGATGGTTTATTGAAACCTGATGAATGGAAGAATTGTGTAAAACTTGGAATTGCTGGATGTAAACAAGTTTATGAAATTCAGAAAAAAGCTCTCAAAGAAAAATATGAACTTGGAGAAATAACCTCTGGGAAAATAAAAGAAACAAATACTGAAAATAAAACAACTAAGAAGGTGAAAAAATGAGAGAAACAATACTAGAATATAATGTTGCGAGAATAGTTGAACTTGCAAAAGAAGGAAAAAGATTAGATGGTAGAAAATTGGATGAAATGCGAAAGTTAACAATTGAAACTGACATTTCTGAAAATGCTGAAGGTTCAGCAAAAGTAAAACTTGGATTAACTGAAGTAATTGCAGGTGTAAAAATGTTACCTTCTCAACCATATCCAGATTCTCCTGATCAAGGATCTATTTCAGTTAATGCTGAATTATTACCTTTAGCAAACGCTGAATATGAATCAGGTCCACCATCAATTGCTCAAGTTGAATTTTCAAGAGTTGTTGATAGGGGAATAAGAGAAAGTAAAGCAATTGATTTCAAATCTTTGTGTATTCGAGAAGGTGAATTAGCATGGACTGCATTTATAGATTATTATGCAATAAATGCTGATGGGAATCTTATTGATGCCGGAGCTATTGCATCATTAATTGCAATAACTCAAACAAAAATGCCAAAATTGGATGAAAATGACAAAGTTGTAAAACATGAATTTGAAGGAAAATTAAAACTTCAAAGATTGCCAATACAATCAACATTTGTTAAAATCAGTGGTAAAATAATGTTAGATCCTACATATATTGAGGAAAAAGCAGCAGAAGCAAAATTTTCAGTCGCAACAACTGAAGATGGTTATTTGTGTTCATTCCAAAAAAGTGTAGGAGGGTCATTTACTGCACAAGAAATTGAGGAAATGTGTGATCTTGCTTTTAAAACAGCTAAAGAAGTAAGAAAACAATTGCCTAAGGCATGAATGGATTATAAAAGGCTCAAAAAGAGCCTTTTTTTTAATAAAAAAATTAAAATTGTTGTAAAATAAGAATTTTAAAAAAATTAATTGGATTGGAAAAGCTTAATAAAGCTTTTTCTACCCAAAATCATAATTAAGTTAAAATTTGTTTGGTGAGCGAAGATGGGAGATACTAAAAAAGTAGGTGTGGCAGGAAGATTTGGTAGTAGATACGGAAGAGGAATAAGAAAGAGAGTTATTAAAGTAGAAGAAAAACAAAAAAATCTTTCAGCATGTCCTTTTTGTGGTTTTAAAAAGATTAAAAGAATTGCAGCAGGATTATTTGAATGTAATAAATGTGAAGCAAAATTTACTGGCGGGGCATATCAAACTGAAACGCTTGGAGGAGTAACAATTAGAAAAATGGTTGCTCAGAAATCATTTGCTGCAACAGCATTAGAAGAAATACAAAAAGAATCAAGTTATGCTGATATTGAAAAAGAAGTTGAAAAAGCACTTGAGGCAGAAATAGATTATACTCAAGAAGAATTAGAAAATACAAAGAAATTAAATAAAAATAAAAAATTACAAAATGCAGAATCTGAAGAAGTTAATGGGGAGTGATATGTGTGGCTTTTATTTGTGGAAAATGTAGAAATGAAATATCAAGTCTTTTTGAAGGGATGGTAAGGTGTCCTAGTTGTGGGCATAGAATATTGTATAAAGCAAGAGATTCAATAATGAAAGAAATAAAAGCAGAGTAATTAATATTTATAATTTTTTTTATAAATTAAAAAAATTGAAGGAAAAAAAATGTTTGATTTTGAATCTGAAATAAAATTTGATTCTAAAGAAAAAGCAAAGTGTTTTTTGAATTCAATAGAACCTGAACTTGGAGAAGAATTCTCTAGGAGTAAAACAAAAATTTTAAGAAAAAAGGAAAAAATTTTTGTTAAAATAAATGCTTCTGATAAAGCATCTATGCGCGCAAGCCTTAATGCAATTATGAAGCCAATTAATCTTTTTTCAAAAATGGAGGCGATAAAATGAATGAAACTGAACAAAGAACAGCAATAATGGAATTTGAAAAAAATAGGCAAATGCTTGGAAATATTTCTATGCAAAAACAACAAATGCAAATGCAATTAGAGATACATAAAGCATCTTTAGATGAATTAAAAAATACTGCTGAAACGACAGTTATGAAAGTAGTTGGAAATTTAATTGTTAATAAAGAAAAAAAAGAAATGGAGTCTGAGATTAAAGAAAAAGTTGAATCACTTGAATTACGAATAAAAACCTTGGATAAACAAGAAGAAATGACTGTTAAAAAATTAAACACATTAAAATCACAAATTGAAGGATCTATGAGTAAGGATAATAGTGTTGGACAAACTGAAAAAAAGAAATCTGGGAATAAATAAAAATTCTGTTTTTTAGGGGAGGGAATAATTATTTATCCCTTCCTCCTTTGCCTTGTTTTTGTGTGAGTAACAATTAAATATAACTGAAACTATTATTTGGTATGGGTTTTAGGTTACCTAATGGTAAAATACTTTTATTAATGCATGAAAATGCAGATTTGGATGCTATTTGTTCAGCTGCAATAATGCAGCGATATTTAAAATCAAAAAAAATAGATTCAAAACTTGGGGTTCCTTCACACATAAATGAACAATCAATAAGTTTTGCATTTAAAGAAAAAATATCTTTTATAATTAATCCTAAATTAAATGAGTTTGATTCAATAATTATTTTTGATATGAATGATTATGACCAATTAGGTAAATTAAAAGATGAATTTATATTGTTACAAAAAAAGAAGAAATTAGATATCTTTGTTTTTGATCACCATGAAATAGAAAAAAGATCTATTTGTAAAGGTAAAAATTCTTTTGTTAATCCAAAAGCTACTTCTGCTACTCAAGTTCTTTATGAAATACTTGGTAAAAATAATTTTGATAAAAAAATGTATTTTTATGTTTGTTTGGGAATATTAGAAGATACGGGAAATTTTATTACAGGTACGGTTGATACATTTATTGGTTTTGCAGATTGTTTAAAAAAATCAGGGAAAAAATATTCTGATTTATTAGAAATAACACAAGAAAAACTTTCTGGAAATGAAAGGCACGCATTTCTTCAAGCAGCAAAAAGAGCACAGTTGTATAATTTTGGAGGAGTTATTGTCGCAGTAAGTTATTTATCATTTTATCAAGGGCAATCAGCAACAAAACTTTTAGACTTTGGAGCAGATATTGCTTTAGTTGCGGGTACTGATAAAAAAGGAATAACTTCAATGTCTGGAAGGGCAAATAGTGTTTTTAAAGAATCAAAAAATTTTAACTTAATGACTCATTTATTTAAACCAATACAAAAAAAATTTGGTGGAGAAATTGGAGGGCATTCTGGAGCGGCCCAATGGAAAGGAAAAATTGAGCCAAAAAAAATACTTTCAGAATCACTTGAAATTATTTTAGTAAAGTTTTAATTTTTTTTTTAAATAATATTTATTTTAAATAAACAACTTGTTTTCCCTTTTTTATTTTTGCACGTTCTGCATATTTAACTAAGTAGTGTATTGTAGATTTTGGGACACCAGTAAGTTTTTCAATTTCACGAATACTTTGAAAATCTTTTCTTAATTCAATAATTTCTAACATCTTTTCTAACGGGATATCAATTGCTCGTCCTCTCTTTTGTTCAATAATAAGATTTATTCCATTATCTTTAAAAATTTCTTTAGTCTTTTTGGGAATTCGATCGAAACAAGATTTTGAAAGAGTTATTTCTTTTATACTACATTTTTTTAACAATTTTTCGAGCAATTCATGTTTTGCTGGCCTGGTTAGGTGTATCTCTTTAGTATCTGAAGGTATTCTATCGATGATTGTGTGGTCTGAAATTGAGTATTTCATATATTAATGAATATCAAACTAATATATAAATACTCTCATTTTCTTGGACGGTCTGATTTTGTACGGACAATTCAATTTACAATAACGCCCATTTTACAATAAGGTTATTGGCTTAAATTTTCAGATTTTTTGAAATCTCATTAATTTTTCCTGTCATGCCAGATTAAAAAGTATTTTATACTACTTTTTAACTAATAATTAATATGTTAAAACAAATATTATCTGTCATGCCAAATTTAGCGGGTCTTTCTGTACATGAAATAAAAATTTTTGAGTTTGTTCTTGAGTATTGGCCCACATTTCCTTTAGAAATTGCTGAAAGTCTTGGAGAAGACATATCTGATCGTGATAAAAAACGAAGAGTTAGTACAAGATATTCTTATTATTTGAATAAATTAGTTCAAAAACAATTAATACTTAGTAAAAAAACAGGTAATTCAATTGTTGTGTGGCCTTTAGTGGTTGAAAAGTATCGAACAATCCATGGGATTCTAAAAGAATATGAAAATGAATCCACACAAGTTTTAGGGATGGTGAAAGATGCTTAATTCATTTTTTGATAAATATATATTTACAAATACTTTGAAATATCGTAATAATAATTTTTTTTTATTAAACATACCATTCTCAATAATACCTACTGAAATAATTGTTGCAATTTCTTCTCAAAATGATATTGAATTTAATCGAAAAATTTATTTCTCAATAAAAGAAAATACTCGAAAAAATATGGTGAAACAATTTCAATTAGATTTTGGATTAGATAGGAAAAAATCTTTAATAGTTTTTGAAAATTTTTTTTCTGCATCAGGCTGGGGTAAAATACAAACTATTGATATTAATTTTGAAAACAAACGCGCAATTATCATTGTAGAAAATTCACCAATAGCAACATCTCTAAAAGGAAAAGTTTCTTTTCCTGTTGATATAATTTTAAGGGCAATTTTTGCAGGAATTTTTTCAGAAGCCTTCCAAGAAAATGTAGATTGTGTAGAAAGTGAATGTGTCGCAGTAAGTGGAGAAAGATGTAAATTTATTATAAAACCAGAACATAATTTTGATTTGTCAAAAAAAATTGTTAGGGATCAACTTATTTTTAAAGAACAAATTTAAGTTTTAAGTATAATATTTTTTTTAATTTTAAAATAATTATTTTTAATTCGATATAATCTTTTTTATTTTAAGGCTTATTGTTTTTTTATTTCAGTCTTTCCATTCATGTATGGTTGTAAAACTTTTGGAATCTTTATTGTCCCATCTTTTGTCTGATAATTTTCAATTATCACTCTTAAAGTTCTTGTTGTAGGAACCATTGTATTGTTTAATGTGTGAACATATTCTTTTGTTCCGTCTGATTTTTTATATTTTATGTTAAGTCTAACTGATTGATAACTTGTACAATTTGAGCAACTACCAATTTCAATATACTTATTTTCTCTTGGACTGTAAACTTCCAAATCATATTTTTTTGATGCAACAACACCCATGTCTCCAGTACATACATTTACTATTCGATATGGCATTTCAAGAGCTTCAATAAAATCTTTTTGGTTCTTTGACATTTCTTCAAATATTTCCCAAGATTCTTCAGGTTTACAAATTACTACTTGTTCAATTTTATTAAATTGATGTACTCTAAAAAAACCTCTTTCGTCCAAACCATGTTTTCCAATTTCTCTTCTAAAACAAGGACTCATTCCAGCATATTTGATTGGATTGTTTAAATCTGTTTCCTCAAAAATTTCATTCATATGCATTGAAACCAATGGATGTTCACTAGTTGCAATCATATATAAATCATCTTCTTGAATTTTATACATTACCGTTTCAAAATCTCCAAGATCAGTAACTCCTTCATAAGCATCTCTTTTCAACATTAAAGGTGGTTGGATTGGAATAAAATCTTTTTTAATTAACATATCTAAAGCGAATCGTTGTAATGCTAAATCAAGAATTGCTAAATCTCCTTTTAAATAAAAAAATCCAGCTCCTGCAATTTTTACAGCTCTTTCAAAATCAGCTATTCCAAGTTCTGCAGCTAATTGTCCATGGTGTCTTAATTCAAAATCTGGTTTTTTTATTTCACCCCATTTTGAATGTTCAACATTTTCAGTATCATCTTTTCCATAAGGAACACTATCATGTAAAAGATTTGGTATTCGCATTAATAGAGGTTTGTTATTTATTTCAAGTTCTTTCATCTTTGTTTCTTGTTCTTTTAATTTTGTCGGAATTTCTTTTGCTTTTAATAATAATTCATTAATATCTTTTCCAGTTGATTTTGCGATTTTAATTTCTTCAGTAACTGTGTTTCTTTTTGCTCTTAAATCGTCAACTTCTTGTTTTAATGCACGCCATTCTTTGTCCTTTGCAACCCACTCATCTAACTTTTTAATTATCTTTGGTTGTTTTCTCTTTTCTAAATTTGCTTTGACTTTTGTATAGTCTTCGTGTATAATTTTTGGATCAATCATTTAAATTCACTCTATAATAATTATATTTTTCTCACAAAATATTATAAATGTTATTACTAGACATATTTTTTAATTTTTTCAAAACTAGCTCGAGACAGATATGCCTATTAGCTCTTCATTAAGAAGATTTAATTCTATTATTATTTTGGTTTCCTCAATAGTCATGTAAACAATGGTTGTTTCTCTTTATATAAGAAATTAGGTTGTTTTAATGTAATATTTAGTATATTTAGTTTAATTAAGAATTTTCCAATAAAGTACACGGTCTTCCCATTTTCCTTTTGAAAAAGTATATTTTTCCATTGTCCCAACTTCTTTGAAACCAGATTTTTTTAAAACTTTTCGGCTTGCAATATTTTTTGGATAAGCTGTTGCTTCAACTGCATGGAAATCAAATTCATTTTTCATTATTTTTAACAAAATTTTTAATGCTTTTGTTGTAATTCCTTTTTTCCAATATTTTCTTGCTAACCCATATCCTATTGCAGCTCTTTTATCTTGTGCGTGTCCTTTATACACATTTAATATTCCGACTGGGGTTTTTTTATATCGTATTAGAAAATAATATCCATTTCCTCTTTTAGCACTTTTTAAAAAATTATTAATTTCTTTTTTTGTACTTTCAATACTTTTTGGAATTAGTCTGTCCATATAATATTTTTGATAATCTTTATCTTGCATCATATTGTAAATAAACTCAGCATCATTTTGTTGTGCAAGTCTAAGAGAAATAGTTTTTGAGTCATATTTTGAAATAAGTTTTTCAAGTTGTTTTAAAAACATTAATTATTCCTCGCTAAATGTGTTCTTACAACAGCCCCTTTTGTTTTGTGTTCTCTTCGTAAATCTGTTTTTTTTCCAGCAAACTTAATTCTTGTTGAAGTTCTTTTAATTTTTTGTATTGGAGAATAATTTTTTATAGGTGAACTTTTTAAAGGAGTATAATAAGTTTTGATTGAGTTTAACATAGATCTAATTGAATAGCTATCTCCTGAAAAAACAATTGGAGAAATCCCAGATGCTGCATAAAAATTTTCAAGATTTATTGGAACTATTGAATATCCAACTTTATGAATCATTTTATTTTTATTAATACTTCCCCAATTTTTATTTATATATTCTGCTAAATCACTCATTTTAAATAATTCTAAATTTCCTTTCTTATTAACTGCCATTACCCAATTAGCATCATTAATTAATTTTCTATTTGCTCCAATTCTAGCACTTATTGTATTTTCACCCAACATTCCAAAAGAAAATTTCATATCTAATGTTACTTTGTGAACTTTTCCACCTATTTTAAAAGTATATTGATAATCTATTCCTGTGCTAACTGATCTGATTGGTCTAAGTGACTTTATGTCTAAAACATTTCTTGAAAATTCTCTTCTTAAAAAATTTTGTTTTTTAACAGCTTGAGGTAAATTTATATTATTTTTTTTAGGTTTTTTTTGAAAAGGTATCTTTTGTCTTCTTTTTAAAGATTTATTAGAATTATTTTGGTGTCTTGCAATTCTATTTTGTCCGGGCATCATTTCACCTTAAACTTTTTTTTAACATCTTTTTGTGCATGCTTAAACTTTTTATCAAATGTTTTGTAAAAATCTTCAGCAAATTTTATTCCATATTTTTTCTTACATTCACCACAAAGATTTTTTCCACTTCTACATTCATCAAACATATTTTTCAAAACTTTATCGTCTTTAATAAAATGATTTTTACAATATTCAAAAA
The DNA here is from genome assembly GCA_964550725.1 of uncultured archaeon. GTDB lineage: Archaea > Iainarchaeota > Iainarchaeia > Iainarchaeales > JAAZKV01 > CAZKAC01. The sequence continues at coordinate 2,701 of CAZKAC010000060.1, read as the reverse complement.
CAACACACTTTTTAGGTTCTCCACCTTTTGTTCGTTGCTCTTCTTTTGTAACTCTACCACCGGTCATTGCTTTATTGATTTTTTTTTCTAAATCAATCATATTTAATTCGGGAATTTCAATTTTTCCAATAGATTCATTTTTACTCATTTTAAATGAACCATCAAGAGAAGAAGTGTATTTATTGTATATTGCAGACGGTGCAAAAAAACCATATTCTGATTTTAATCTTCTTGCAATATCCCTTGACATTCTAATATGGGGTGCTTGATCAATACCTACTGGAATTATTCCAGGTATTGGTTTTTCTAATTGTGGATTTAATATATCTCCAATTTGAGTAAATGCACTCATTACTTTTGACGGATGTACTGAACCATAAATTGCTCTAAATTCATTTTCAGTAACTTTTTGTGAACAAATTGCTGCTAAATTAGAAACAGTCTTATTCTCACTTTGAAAATAAAAATTTGTTTTTTCTAAATCTAATCCCAAAGCAACATATGCTGGGATGTGAAATTCAATTGCTCTCTTTTTTCCTTCTTCAATACTTACTCCACGTGTTGCCTGGCTTTCAACATCTGCAATCAAAACATAAGTTTTTGCTCCTTGTTCCTGAAAATATTTTACATTTTGTATCACGGTCGCAGTCCCTAAATGAATTTTTGTACTAGACGGCATAATCCCAGTTAGACAATAAAATGATTTTTTTAAATTAATAGCTTTAGCTATTATTTCAAGGTCTTGCCCACCAAAATTTATTCCCCTTCTCATTTGTAAATTAGGATTTGGAAAAATATCTTCAAATGGTTGCATTCCAAATTCTTTTATTAATCTTTCATAATCTTGCACAAGGGCCTTTCCCCAAGGATCAATAATTGGTTCTTTTATTTTATTCATAACAATTCCACTTAACATTTCTCATATAATCATCTCCTTTATCCTTTTTAATTTCTTGCTTGGTGTTTGGCTAAAAGCCAAACACCTTATTATAGCTTTCCAAATCCAATAATCCGTGTCCTGATAGATTAAAAATTATTGTTTTGTTTTTGTTATTCTTAGCTGCTTCAATTGCACCCTTTATTGCATGACTTGATTCAGGAGCAGGAATAATTGATTCTGTTTCTGCAAATAGTTTTGCTGCTTCAAAACATTCCCTTTCACCATATGCGACAGGAGTTACAATTTTATTTTCAATCAATGCTGAAAGTATTGGAGCACAACCATGATACCTTAACCCTCCTGCATAAATTGCTTCTGGAACAAATCCTGAACCAAGCGTATACATTTTCATCAAAGGAGTTTGCTTTCCTGTATCGCCATAGTCATATTCATATTTTCCTTTTGTCATTGTTGGAACTTCTTTTGGTTCAACAGCAATAAACTCAATATTTTTTCCATCAAGTTTATCTTTAACAAAAGGAAAAGCAATTCCAGCAAAATTACTCCCTCCTCCAACACAACCAACGATTATGTCTGCACTTTCTCCAATTTTTTCTAATTGTGTTTTTACTTCTTGTCCAATAATGGTTTGGTGTATTAACACATGATTCAACACAGAGCCTAAACTATATACTGTGTCTGAATTTTCTTTTGCAATTTCTATAGCTTCTGCAATAGCCATTCCCAAACTACCACTGGTTTTTGGATAATTTTTTATAAATTCTCTACCAGCTTTTGTTTTTTTACTCGGACTTGGCTGAACATTCGCATTGTACATTTTCATCACAGTTTTTCTATAAGGTTTATGTTCGTAAGAACATTTTACCATGAAAACATCTAAGTCTAAACCAAAATGATTGCACGCAAGAGCAAGAGCCGAACCCCATTGTCCCGCTCCAGTCTCAGTAGTAACTTTTTTGAAACCTTCTTGAGCGATATAATATGCTTGTGCAAAAGCAGTGTTTGATTTATGACTTCCTGTAACATTTGTATCCTCACGCTTGAAATAAATTTTACAAGTTGTCCCAATTGCTTTTTCCAAATTCTCTGCTCTTTGCAGAGGGGTTGGTCTTCCAGTTTTTGCATACAATTCTCTCACTTTTTCTGGAATTGGAATATATTTTTCATTAGTTGTTTCTTGTCTCAAAATTTCTTTTGGAAAAATTTTTCCCAAAATTTCTAGATTTTCTTTTGGTGGATCAATTTTGAAAGGCAAATCAGCCATTATATTATAATAGTGCGTTGGCATTTCCTTTTTACTCAGAGTAATTACTTTTGATCCAAAGTAAATCCCTTCTTTCATTTTTTTTTGTTATATTATTTTCCATATTAATTTCCTCCTGTGTAATTTTACACGATGGGGCTGCCGAGAATCGAACTCGGATTTATTGCTCTGGAGGCAATCGTGTTACCATTGCACCACAACCCCAAACATATTGTTTAGTTTTGTGAGTGCCACCACTTACTCAAAAAAATTCGCGCACGATCGGTTTTTCTTGAAAGAGATTTTTTTCTTTTATGATGTTGATGATTGAATAATAAATCCGCTACAATCCCTTCGCTTGTGCTCAATAGGGTAAAGAATGAATAATGTGTCAATCGGTATGCGCGGTCGAAAACGCGCAGGTGAGCCGTCCGGAGCGTAGTGAAAAAAATCAGAAAGGATTCACGGGCTCCAGACGTTAATTATCATGATATTATTACTGTGTTTTTTATTAATAAGAAATCATATTGTTTTGGTGTAACATTTCATACATATTT
>CAZKAC010000059.1:0-5158 GCA_964550725.1 uncultured archaeon | reverse complement strand
GGGTGGTGTAGAAATCCTATTGGATTTCTATTAGGATGGAAATCCTAATGATTCGTTCCATTCGTTCGATGTTGTATGTTAGTGCTTTGATTGTTACTTGTTTTTGTTGTTGGCTCGCATCACGAGCCAGAACATACGAACCAAGCGTTCTTTTAATAGCAGAGTTGATCGCTTCAATTGTTGAGCGTTTGTTGTATTTGTTTTTATCAAATCTTTTTTCCATTAACATTCTTTTTGATGGAATGTTAAATTCTTGTTTTCGTGTTTTTGACCATTGTCTAAACGGGATGTGTACTTCGATATTGTTGTTCCAACAATATTTTCTGTTTTCTTTTGAATCGTAACCTTTGTCCGCTAACACAAGTTTTAAAGAACTAGCAAGTTCTTTGATCATGGGTTTGAAAAATTGTGAGTCGTGAGTGTGATCACTCACACTTTTTACGTCTAAAACGAGTTTTGTTTTATTATCGGTTAAAAACGTAGTTTTAGTGTAATTCTTCACGCTTTTGTTTATTCTTTTACAGTAGTGGTGGCTTGGATTAGTATTTGAAAATCCTGTTGAATCAATACTTGCCTCGATATTTTTTAGATTTAAGAGCTTATGACAAGCCCTTATGAGTTTTTCAAATACTGTTTTATTTGTGCGTTGCACAAACTTTTGTAGTGTTGTAAAATGCGGTATTCTTTTTAGACATAGCATTCTTTGAATGTTGTTTTCATCACAGATTTGTATGAAGCGTCGGTATGAGACGTTTAGTTTTTCTTTGTATGCAACAAGAAATGTAAGCTTAATATTGCCATACATTTGTTTTGAAAAAACACTTTTAGTGTTTTTTATTTTTGCTAAAAAGCAAAGTTTTTCGATCAAATCGAAAAAGTTATTAACTCTGATTGAATATAACATATTCATAAGAAATCACAATAAGTAGAGGTGCAAACCTCTATTTATTTCTTATTTATAAAGGATTTCTACAAAGCCGAAATTTTAATTTTAATTTTTTTTTTGAATTTATATGTTTTGTGCGAGAATGAATATGATTAGCGAAGTTGGTAAAAGTATTGCACCGTAAATCCAAAAGTTCTTTTTGTTTCCTTCTTGCAGAGCAAGAAAAAAAGCACTTAATAAGGCATACTCTGCAATATAAATATTTGTTCCAAGGGAAGCAAGTTCAAGCATTCTCTTCCTGTCTTCTAATTCCATTCCAATACTCATTTCACCTAAAGAATCAAAACTCATTCCACAAACAAGACCAACAATTAATCCTAAAATAGCAGGAACAATTAGTCCTGATGCTAAAATTAATGTATATTTATTGATTAACATTACCGCTCCGCGTTCTCTTAAAATTCCCTGCATTTCCATTAAATTTTCAGCAGCCTCTTTGAATAATTCACTCATTTTTGCACCTGAATGGTATCCTTGTAAAAACAGATTCATTAATGAAGAAAATGCTTTGCTTTTATTTCTTTTTTTAGCACGATTTAATGATTCTTCAATTCCAGAACCATTAGAAATTTCATTAAAAATTCTTTGAAAATCTTTTCCTAAAAGTGGAAAATCTTGCGCTGATAGACGTTTAATTGTTGCCAAAAAACTTGATTCGTCACAAAAAACACTCGCTTCTAATAATAAATCAGGCAATAGGCTTTCTTTTTGTAGTTTATTTCTTTCAAATAGTATATCGTGGAATAGATAATTTAGAAAAAAAGGGGTGAAAAAACTTAAACTCCCAATTATTATGTATAAGTTTGGTTGTTTTAGGTGCCATAATATAATCATTGTTCCAATCATTACAAAAAGTCCTTCAAAAATTGACCATTTAATAAAAATATATAAATTTTCCATTCTGGAATTATTCATTAATAATTTGTCTTCGAAATCAGAAATTTTACTATCTTCAAAACCAAACCTTATTGCTTTTTCAAAAAACTCTGTAGCATCCATAAAAATACAAAAGATAATTAGAAAAAATTCAGTTATAAACTTTTTCTGCTTTAAGTTAAATGACGAAACCGGTGCACCGGTTTATCGTGCGGACATTTCGCTTTGCTCAATAGCCCTTGTTCCGCAATTGATTTAATTATATCTATCTTTTTCTTTTGTATGAGCATATGTCAATTGAAAAAACAACTCAAATCTCTTAGTGATCCAAAAAAAGCAAAAATTCTTCAAAAGTTTTTCAAAACAGGAAAAGGTGAATATGGTGAAGGTGATATATTTCTTGGTGTTACTGTACCCAAAACAAGAAATGTTGTAAAAAATAATTCCGATACAAATTTGAATGACATTTTGAAATTGTTAGATAGTAAAATACATGAAGAAAGATTAGCAGCAATTCTTCTTTTGGTTCATCATTTTGAAAAAGCAATGAAAGAAAAAAATGAATTTAAACAAAAACAAATTTTTGATTTTTATTTATCAAACTCATCAAAAATAAATAATTGGGATTTGGTTGATTTGTCAGCTCCGAAAATTTCTGGCGTTTATTTAACAAATAAACCACGAGATATTTTATACACTTTTGCAAAATCAAGTAATTTGTGGAAAAAAAGAATCTCAATAATTTCAACTTTTGGATTAATTCGCAATAATGATTTCAAAGACACTTTTGCAATAACAGAATTATTACTTTTTGATTCTCATGATTTGATTCATAAAGCTTGTGGATGGATGTTGCGAGAGGTTGGTAAAAGAAATGAAAAAGAATTAGAAAAATTCTTGAAAAATAATTACAAAAAAATGCCCCGAACAATGCTACGCTATTCAATAGAAAAATTTGATGAAGAAAAAAGAAAAAAATATTTACACGGATGCATATAAATTGGTTGATTATAAAATAAGTGTTTGTTGTTAAAATTTATTGTTTTAAAAACTCAGGAGTTTTTGAATTAATCATTCCTAAAATACATATATCTATTAAAGGAAACAAAACAACAATTATTAAAAAAACTTGTTCTGCTGTAAAAGAAAGTGCCATAAAATAACTCCCAACTAAAATAAAACTCTGAAACATTGCTGGAACAATAGCTGAGATTGCTATAAAAACGAGAGAATACATCACCATTTTGTTTGAAAATTCTTTACTTTCAATTCTTTGTTTTAAAAGTAATTCTTGTGCAAGTTTCTTAATACTTGTAACATCCTTTTTTCCATGCCTTTGTATGTTTGCTAAATTGCTAAGTGCTCTTTTTACATTTAAAGAATCAAATTTTTTGTTCATTTTATCTAAGGCTTCTTCAAAAGTCAAACCTTTTTTTATGTCATTTATTACACATTTAAATTCTTCTGTAACAAATCCTTTTTCTTTAGTCGAATCTTCTAATGCTTTTGCAAAACTTTTGCCTGTTCTTATCTCAGTAGATAAATGTATTAAAAAAAATGGTAATTCTGCTTCAAATTTTTTTGTTTCTTTTTTTCTTTTTGCCAATGGTAATTGTATAAGAATTATAAAAATAAAAACACTAAAAATTGTTGCAATTGCTAGTGAACGTAAAATATTATGAATAAACAACCCAAAAACTAACCATAAAAATAATCCTACAAAAATACTCATCTTTAATGATTCCAACTTATGTTTAGTAAATTCATTATCTTTCATGTTTGTTTTTTTCTTTAAAAAATTTTCAAAAATTAAATTCTTGCTTTTTTGGTTATTTTTAAGGGATGTGAAGTCTATTTTTAGTTGTTTAAAAAAATCCATTTTTATCCATCTCTTTCAACAATTTCAAAAAATTCTTTAAAATTAACCTTTCCTTTTAATTTTTTTAGAATATTTTCATTCTTTTTCATCATTTTTTTAATTTCACTTTCACTCGCACAAAAAGTTTCTAATATTTTTTCACCCACGCGTATACTTTTACCACACTTTTCTAAAATTCCCTTTTTATAATTATATTTAAAAATTCTGTTTAAACTTAAAGTTTCATTTGAATTGATTTCACAAATTTCTACAATTTTTCTTTCTTCTCTTCTCAAACCAGTTATTGAATCAATTTTAGTTTGTCTTTTTTGAACAATAATTAAATCTAATGCTCCTAAAGATTTCTTATCAATTCCAAAACTAACCAACCTTTCAATAGCTTCTTTTGCACTCAAAGCGTGAAAAGTACAATATGACCCTTTTGCTTGTCCAGCTAACATAGTGTCAACAAATGCTTTTGCTTCTCTTGCACTTCTAATTTCTCCAACCACTACTCTGTCTGGTCTCATTCTAAAAGTATTTTCAATCAATTTATCTAAACCAACATCTACTTGTTCAGCAGTATTAAGTTTTATTTTATGTTCTTGAGGAATCATTAACTCTGGAGTTTCTTCAACAATAACAACTCTTTCTCGTCCAGGTAAAAAACAAAATAAAGAATTTAGAGTAGTAGTTTTTCCACTTCCCGTATTTCCACAAACTAAAATTGAAGAAGATGTTTGCATAACTAACCATAAAAAACTCATTGCTTCTTGACTAATTGTTCCAAATTCACATATATCAATAGGGGTTAGGGGATTTTCTTTAAATTTTCTTATAGTGACATTTATTCCAGAAAATGCAACAGGATTCATTGAAGCATTCAATCTAGACCCATCTTTTAAAACAGCATTGATTGTTGGTGTAAAATAACTTAATTGTCTACCAAGTGTTGATGACATTTTATTTACTAAATTTTTTATTTTTTCTTCATCTGAGAATAAAATATTTGTTTTTAACCACCCAAAATTTTTATGGTATACTAAAATCTCTTTTTTTGGGCCATTAATTACAATTTCTTCAAAGTTTTCATCTTTTAACAAAGGAGTAAGGACACTTTCTTCTAAAGCTTCCCATTCTAATAAATTAATTATTTTATTTCTTTGTTCCTTGTTTAATAAAACCAAATTTTCAATACAATAATTCTTTAAAAAAAAATAAACATCCTTTTTTGAATTAATCAATTTGTTAGATTCTTTTATTTCCATTAAAGAATTTTCAAATATTTTTTTTTCATATTCATCTAGTTTTGGAAAATCTAATATTAAAAAATTTTCCCCATTTTTCGAAACTATCTCTCCACTAGATGAATTACTAATATTTTTTGAAAAATCAATTTTTTTTATTTCAAAACCAGTTTTTGAAACCATACTAAGTTTTTTTTTCAAACCTTTAAAATGATTGCTCTAATTTCGTCA
>CAZKAC010000058.1:0-8672 GCA_964550725.1 uncultured archaeon | reverse complement strand
AAAGAAAATAAATGGGAATGGATTTGTGCAAAAGACGATTATGCAACACACCAATGTAAATGCACAAAGGAAGCTACTCCCGAAGAAATTGAAATATTTAGCCAATCAGGAGCATTCATCCTAGCATCAGGTTTGTCAATGAATAATTTGAATGAAATTTTGGTTAGTGGGGCTCTAGGAGCAATGGGTAATAATGCACTTGTTGGTGGATTATTAGCCGGATTGACTTCATGGTTACAAGAACAAGACAAAACTGTTCAATACCATGACTCTGGCAGTGCAGAGTTAATGAATGTTGATACAATTAATTTAGATGTTTCACAAGTTGGTTTGAATATTGGAGATATAACTTATGGTTTTGGAGATGTAACTATCCCAGAAGTAGCTTCAACAACTAGTGGATGGACAAGTTCAGAAAAACAAGAAGATGGACAAAGAGCACAACAAGGAGCATCACATTACCAATATGATTCATCATACCAAACAGCAACACAAGGATTGATTGAAAAAAGAAAACTAACTTTTGTAAATAATGGGTTTGTTACTGACTCTCCTTATAATCCATTAGAAGGAATACTTTCTGTAAACGGAACAGTAAAAACTTATGAAAACCAATATGATTTTGGAGAAGTTGGTTATGATTTTGATGCGAATAATTTAAAAATTGCAGAAGAGTTTGAATTAGAACAACAATTCCATTTGTTATTTAATTCTTGGGAATATGAAGATGTTCCTATACAAATTGATTATGTTCAATCATGCACTGTTGGACAAAAAACAGGTGCAACTGGAGCAGATGCGGTACCAAAACTTGCTTTAGAATGGGATTGGCAAAAAATTAACGAAGATACTTGTGATGAAGACAATCCTAATTATGTTTATTGTGATTCTACACAATTTACTATTAGTTTGTTAAAGAAGGTTACTGAATTAAAAAATTTCTTCCAAAATACAAGTTTACCTAATTGTCCACAAGCAATTGATGTTGCTGGAACAAAATCACAAACATTAAAAGAAAATAGTATTGATGTTGGAATAACAAGAATATGGATGGAAAAAACAAATGACGGAGCAAGAATTAATGCGACCGTTCAAAGTAATAACCAATTAGAAATGGATGCAATAGTTGAATTTAATCTTACTCAAGCAGAAACAATTGTTCCAGTGAATTGTTCAGAAACAAAAACATTTATTAGTTCAATGGATTATTCTTGTGAAGTTGAATCAAGCCAAATAGGAACAGGAGCATTTAATGTTAGTGCAACAATGATTCCACAATTATGCACTGGTTGTGAAAATAATTACACAGGAAATGATACAATCAGTTCAACTTTAATCCTTGGAAGTGAAACAATACAAGCATGTGAAGCATACAATACTGAAAGTAATAATTTCCAAAATGTATTAGTTGCAAATAATATTAATACAACAAGACTGAACGAAACATTAGGATTAATAGAATTTAATACAAACTTAGTAAAAGATGGGTTTAGTAATGATTTCAAATCAGACTTTGATGCATTCTCAATGCAAGTTGCTAATGCTCCAGTAAGTTATACAACACAAGGATTAAGAGAATTATTCTTAAGCGAAAAATTTAAGATAGAATGGCCACAAAAACCAGGTGCATGGAGCGCAGGAAAATATTCAGTTAATGTAATAGTTGAGTTTGAAGAAGATTCTTGGAATTGGACAAATGATAACAATAATATTAAAAGTATTACAGTTCAATTAGACCCTTGGGGTAATCCTGATCCATATTATGCAATTTATGATGTTGCATTTAATGGGCCGGTTGGATTAGATAATGAAAGAAATGGTTATGGAAGTAATTATACACAAATGACTGAAAAAGCATTCCAACTAACAAACAATATTACTGCAAATCCAAACCCATCAAATAATGCTGTGAGCAATGCAATAGTTTCAATCGTAGATGATTTTTACACAATAAATAATGTGAATAGAGGAAATGTTTTGACTATAAGTAGGTCAGGAAATGATGTGAAGTTAGATATGAGTCCGAGTGTTCCTGTTCCATTAATCTTAAATATTTCAAGAAACTCTGGAAGGGATGCTTTCGCATATTATTCTGTTGAAGTTGACGGACAACCACAAACAACAGGTTCATACTTAATGACATGGAGTGGAATTGGAGGCAATTGTGTTGACTTCCAAGGACAAAGCATGTTAGCTTGGCAAGATAGTTTAGATCAACCAGCTTCAGAAACAACAATTGGATCAATGGGTTCAAGGAATGCTTATGGAATGGCATGGGAGAATGCAGTTAAATCAGGAACAGTTTCATTATATGGAATGATGTTTACTCCTGCTGGAAAATCTTCAGTATTAAGCATGTCTTCTTCAGGAGATAGTGCAGGATTTGAAGGACCACACGGAGCGGGACAACAAATAACAATCAATCCCTACTTAGGAATAAGTAATTTAAAAGATGTGTTTGATAAAGTAAAAAGTGAAGAAATATGTGTTGTTGATGGTAGAGAATACTTCTGGAACACAGAACCATACTTAGAAGGATTAAACATTGAAAGCAAAGAAAGTAATTGTATTACTAATTAAACCACTGGCACAATGGTTTAATAAAAATTATAATCTAATTCAAATAATAAGTAATATTATGAAACCAAAACAAATAAATATAACTCCAAGTATAACTTATGTTGATATTATGGAAGAAAAAGCCATTACACGAAAAATTGGCGGATCATTAGTCGCCACAATCCCTAAAAAAATTGTGAATAAACTTGAACTTAGAGAGAATGAAAAAATAATAATTTCAATTGAAAAAGAAAAAAAGGATTTTTTTGGAATCTTTTCTGGCAAAGTAGAATTTACAGAGGAGGACAGAAAAGATGAACGTGATAATTGATTCTAGCGCTTGGATTGAATATATGTTTGGAACAAAAAAAGGACTAATTGTTAAAGATTATATCACTAATCCAAATAATGATATATTTACGCCAAATGTTGTTAGAAGTGAAGTATTAAGCAAACTTACTCGCAAAGGATATTCTACAAACAAAATAATAGAAATAATAAATACACTTTCAATATCTCCAAGAGAAACACCAAAAATGTACTTTGAAGCTGGAGAAATACACGCAAAATTAAAAAAAGTAACAGACATTGGAATGATTGATTCAATCATATTATCAATCGCAAAAAATAATAATGCAAAAATAATCTCTTTTGATAAACATTTAATTCAAAAATAAAATATAACAAAAACCACCGGCATAAAGGTCCAATAAAAATTATAATCTAATTCAAATAGTAAAGTATAAATGATATCTTTAAAAACCCAAGTTATATCAATTGATATAATGGATAAGTGTGTTGAACCTTTCAAAAAAAATATTATTAGGTACCCAAGATTAGATACAGTAATAATGGTAGAGGAAGCAATAAAAAATTCAAAAAATTATCCAAAAAAGACAATGTTATGGAAAAATCTCCCAAAAAAAGTAATGTACCAAACATTTAACACAATACTTGACTACCTTGAATATTCCGGAAAAATACACATCACAAAAAATAGAGAAATAATCTGGACACATAATCCAAAATTGGTTTCAAAATATCTCGAAAAAAAAGAACTTTCCTGGAGGAAAGAGGATGAAACCAAACATAATCAAATTTGCTGATAAAAAATTATTAAAATCATTTGAAAAACTAAAAAATAGCAAAGACAAGAAACTAATTATTTTTTTAGAACGCGCATTTGAAGATATTGAGAAAAACCCATTTACAGGAATACAAATTTCAAAAAATCAAATTCCGAGAGATTATGTAAAAAAATACAATATTGACAATTGTTGGAAATACAACTTGCCCGGCGCATGGAGATTAATATATGCTGTTCAGAGTGATGAATTGATAATTATTAGCATTATTCTAGAATGGTTTGACCATAAAGAATATTGTAAAAGATTTAAATACAAATAAAATAAAGAACACTAAAAAATACTAAAAACCACTCTGATTTTTTTATCAAAAATATACCAATTAAGTTTATATACAATAAAATATATCCTTTTAATAAGTGTTAAAGGTTTTGGAACATGGGAATTATTCAGGGAATTAAAGAACGAATAAAAGACTTTTACTATGCCGGAGAGGGTAAATGGTATGGTTTTTTTGACAAAGTAGATTCTAAGATTCCAGTATATAAAGTGATTGATAAAATTGATTCAGTTATTCCTTCTTTTGCTTTATTTTTAATTCTCATTTTTATATTAATTCTTGTTTTAGGATACTCTTTTTTAGGAACAATTTCAACAGCAGGAACTGCGACATTTGAAATAACTAATTATGATGGACAAAAATTTGCAGGACAAAATATTATTATCACTTTAGAAGATGGAAAAATATTAGAAAAAACAACTAATAATAATGGAATTGTTTCTTTTGAAAATATTGAAAATGAAATTTTAATTACACTTGATATTAATACAAGCGAGGTAAGATACAAAGAGACATATGTTATGACAGATGATTTTTATGAATTTATAAATCTTACAAGAAGAGTTGATTTAAGCCCAAAAACAAAAACTGTTATTTTACAAAATGAATTAAGGATAAGAATTTTAGAACCAGTGGAAGTAATTTTTTATTGTGAAAATACAGGAGTAACGCCAGAACCAGCAAGTACTATTTCTCAAGACGGAATCGTAAATATTACTGAACCTTTTAATTGTGGAAGACTTTATTTAAAACCGGTTAGTGACAATTATGAATCTCGCCCATACCAAATAACTACGCCCCAACAATTAATTCAATTAAAAAAATATGAACCTTCAAAAAAACAAGCAATAATAAAGATAAGAGATAATAACAAAACAATTACTGACACTAGTTTTAATGTAACTTTAACAGGAAGAAATACTTATACTGGAAGAACTAATTCTAGTTCACAAGCCATAATTGAAGTTGTTCCAGGAATATATAATGTTTCAATTGCTGATCCTAGCGGAAACTATGGAATAGCAACATCACTAATTGAAATAGTTGATAAAGATGGAGAAATAACAGTAAATGTTTCAAAAACAGTAAAAGCAATTATTACTATTACTATTAGAGATGAATCAAATAATGCTTTAATCAAAGGAGCAAAAGTTGCTTTAATAAAATCTGCAAAAGAATTATTAAGCCAAGAAACTGATGAAACCGGAAAGGTTTTGTTTTTTATTAATGATACTGGAGATTATGTTGTTAGTGCAAAAAAAGTTGGTGATGTTGGAGAAGGATATTTTGCAAAAATGATTGATTTAGAAAATGTTTCTTCAGATGTTTCTGCAGAGATAAAACTTGAAAAAGTGACTATTGCAAATGCAGGAAAGGTTAGTGTGAGAGTAATTGACCAAGATGATGAACCGGTTGATAATGCAAGAGTTATTTTAAAATATTTAAAGAATGATTCTATTGTTGAATTAAATTCTACAAAAAATTATGTTTTGACTGATTTGAATGGAGAATCAAAATTATTAGCAGGAAAGGTTGAAGGAGAAATTGTTGCTTATGCTTCAAAACACCCTTTCTTTGGAACATCTAACAAAGGAATTGTAGAGATTGATAAAGAAAATGAGTTTGAAGTTAGGATGGAAGTTGGTTTGACAAGAGTTAATATTAATGTGACTGATAAAGATGGTGAACCAATTAATGCTGTTGCAGAAATTTTTAATGCACAAAATAATTCTTTAACAGGATTAATTAATATAGAAAGCAAAACTGTTGTAAGAGATATAAAAGCGGGAAGAAAAATACACGCAGTAATACAAGCAGAAGGTTATGAAAATTATACCACTGCTCCAATTGATTTGTGGCCCGACACTCCAGTAAATCTAAGTGTTAGTTTGAAACGAGAAATTACCCAACCATCAATTGAACATATTGGTTTGTATGATGAGAGTGGAAGGTTAGCAATGGGAATGACTGCTGGAAAAAAATATTATACAAAATTTTTAATAAATTCTGATGATACTTATGAAAATGTTGATTTACATTTTAGAATAGGTGATGTCACACATCTAACAAACGAATATATGGAAGTAGAAAGAATTGAAGGAGAAGGAATAACAAGAGAAATGAGAGGAATAAGTTATGATCCTGTTTTAGGTTATGAATATGATTCAAAAAATTTTACTGTTGGTAATGCCAAATGGATTACTGTTTCATGGGATAATTTTGGAAAAGGAACAAAAGAAGTAAAAGTTTATTTCAGAGTTAAAGCTAATACTCCCCCAAACAGAGAATTACAATATTTTTGGAGAGGTACATTTGATAATTTAAGAAGACCTGAAAGTACAAAAGAACAAGAATTTTATTCAGATGTTTATTTTTCAAAAATTTATTACCAAGGAAGTGTAGAAGAGTGTGAGACTGAATTTTGTATATCATCAGAATGGTTATATTCACAAGAAGAAGAATTGTACATAAATAAACCATATGAAATGAAACAAGTTGCTGATTACAAATATACTTTCCAATTACTAAATAATTCACAATTTAATTATACAGCTGCACAAAAACCAATATATTTATACATAACTGTTTTGGGTAATAATAATAACGAAAAAATGCTCCGATTTAAAAATTACAAAGTAACTGATAAATTAGGAGAGGTTGTTGGAGGACAAGGCTATATTGTTGATAAAATTGCATTAAATTCTTTTGAAACACAAACCGCAGTTGATGTAGAACTTGATTTAGAAGGAATAAAATCAGGTGGTGAAATAATAAGAATAAGATTACAATCAGAAGGAGTAGAAATTTTTAGTGAAGATATTACCTTCAATGTTTTATCAAACAAACCATTAACGGTTACATTTGACCCAACAAAAATTCCTTCGTTATTAAATACAGAAATCGTTGCAAAAGTATTTGATGATAAGGGGGAGAGTATTGAAGGAGCTGATTTGAAAATATATGCAAAAGAACCAGGATATGATGAATATGATGTTGATTCAACAAAAACAAATAGGTTTGGAACAGGAATACTTAATAGTGGAGCATTTTTTCCCGGAACAAAATTGTTTGTTGAAATACAAAAAATTGGTTTCGCAAGAGCAATTTATCAATTAACATTAACTGACATTATTACTAGTTTTAACCCAGAAACAATTTCAATACAAATGAATACTATAACAGAGAGGGATGTTAAAGAAAAAGTAAAGATAACAAACCAAATAACTCATGATTTAGAATTATTTGATATTGTTTTAGATTCTGCATTAGAAGGACTAATAAAAGAAGAAGCGTTCAAATCATATTTTGAACAATTTAGGGGAGAAGAAATAAAGGGAAAAGAAACAAAAGAATATGAATTAATTAGAGCACAATTATCAGAAGATGTTACTCCTCAAAGTTTACCTGATGGACATAGTGTTGAAGGAACTTTATTAATTGGTTTTAGGCCAAAAGGAAGCAGTGTTTTGTATGATGTAAAATTACCTTTAATAGTAAACATTTCTTCACATGCTCCAATGGAAGCTGCCGCTTGTATGAGAATAACAAACGCAAAACAAAGCAAAGTAACTCAAACAGGAAGAGTAATATTTAATTTTGAGTTAACAAACGCTTGCCAGGCAAATAGAAAAGATATTAAATTAGACAATATTAGTGCTTCCACAACAAGTGCTTTTGGCGGACAAGCAGAAATTACTTTACAAAGCATGACCACAGCAAAATCAGGAAGAAGTGCTTTGAGTGGAACAGATAGACAATTAGTAACTGATATCTCTCAAAATGAAGTATTTGCTGGGACCGTTACATACATTCCATCACAATCAGAAACCGGTGGGTCAGTAAAACTAAATGTTAATATTAAAGGAAAATATGGACAACAAGAAATTGCTACGATACCAGGAAATTTAGATTTAACTGTTGATGTAATCAATTTGAGAGAATGTATAAGAATTACATCTGACTCTTCCCCTGTTGCATTTGATGCAAGTTCAATATTAACAATAGATGCTTCTGGTTGTCAGGGACAATCAGTAGATATTCAATTATGTAAAGATGATGCAAGGTGTGCTGGTGGAGTTGAAGGAGGAGTAACATTAAGCACAACAAGTTTTAATCTTAAAGGAGAATCAAAAACTGTTGAAGTTTATTCACCTTCTTTACCAGGAACTTACGGAATAACCGTTCATGCAAGGCAAGACGGAACTGGTTCATTCACTTATATTGGAGAAGCGGTTGTTGGATTTAAAGAAGAAGATACGAAAAGATTCAAGCTAAACAAAACTGACTTTATGTTACTTGGAAATGATTCGCGAGATTCTGCACTATTAACAAACACATTATTAATTGAAAGCGTAAAAGTAAAAGCTAACGATTGTGTTTGGGGAAAGAAAAGCGTTAAATTTGACTGGCCAGGTGCTCTAACAGGAGCGATGCTTGGAGCAAGTATTGGTTCAATGGTTGGAGGAGCGTTTGGAGGAAAAGAAAAAGAACCCGCTACACGAACAAAAATAGCAAACCAAGCCATACCCCCAAGTAATAACCCTAGCTCCCCGAGGAATAATGTAATTGCTCGTGGAAACCAAAAAGATGTTGAAAGATTAAGTTTTGCAAGTAAAACAGTAGAACCAATTACACAAGTTGTGAGATTTGCTAGTGGCGGAAGAGGTGCGGGTTATGGTGCTTTGATT
>CAZKAC010000057.1:0-12305 GCA_964550725.1 uncultured archaeon | reverse complement strand
TTAGAGATGATTATAAACCAAATTTTACTAATTGTGAGGAATGATTTTTATGAATAAAATTTTTATTATTTTGTTGGTTTTTGTTTGTGTTCTCTTTTTGTTTGGATGCATTGGTGATGAAGGAAAATTTGATACTAGTACTCTGCCAGAATTAAAACTTGAACAATGTGACACATCAATAAATAAACATCTATGTAATGAACAAGAGGCATGTATATTAAAACACTCAATGATTAATCAAAATTATAATTATTGTGAATATATATCTGATCCAAAAAAAGTTGTTGAATGTGAAGAAAAAAATGAACCAACAGAACAGGATTATCCAAAAATGACTGATTTTTCAATAAGTAAATTTAGCAGTTTTGGTTTTAATATGATGGATAAACTTAGTGATATAGAATTAATAATTACAGGCGCAAGAGATAAAGCTGGTGAAGACAAATATGAATCTTCAATTTTTGAAATTATAAGCGCAGACAAACTTTCAAACATTCGTGCAGCAGGAATAAAACTAAAACCAGAATATTGTGAAAGATCAACAAATAATGAAGAGAAAGAAATGTGTTTAATTTTTGCACAAGACACTCTTACAAAAGGATTTTGTGAAAGTCTTAACGAAAATAAAGGAGTATGCATGTATCTGCTTGCAATACAAAATAAGGATGCTTCTCTTTGTAAGCAAACAAAAAAACCAATGGCAATTTGGCCTGATTGTGAAGACATGGTGATTTACCAAAAAGCATATGATTCTTCAGATGCAAGTTTATGCCAAAAAATAGAATTTGATTCAAAAGCCATACAAAAAGCTATTTCAGGGAATTATAGTAGTTATTTTACGGCAATAATGGATTATTCTACTTTTGCTACTTGTGTTCTTAATGTAGCTCACAAACAAAAAAACACGAATGCGTGCAAATATCTTGAAGCTGGAAATGTTAGCGAAAGCTTTGCTATTCCAAATTATTTTTTCAAAGAAGGATGTCAAAACATGGATTTTACAACAACGGATTTCGCACCGGTTACTGGAACAATAAATAACTCAGAAATAACAAATATTAATAATTGTAAAAATATTGAGTGTGTTTTATTAATGATCCAACTTGAAGAAAAACCAGAATATTGTGAAAAATTAAAAGAATCAAAAGTACAAACACTGGAGCAATTAATTGAATTAGAGTATATTCATTTTGAAAAAGCGTATCCAGATTGTTACCATTATTTTTATAACAAACTTGAAAAGAAAGAATATGTTAGAACAATAGATTATGCAGTAAAGCATGCTTTATTAAATAATGAAAGTGCTTGTGAAAATATACAAGATGAATTAGAAAAATCAATGTGTTATTCAATGAGCAGTATAATTTTAAAAGATAAAAGACTTTGTGAAGAAGGAGAAAAATTAGTCACCAGGTATGTAAATAATAATTATTCTGAAGAAAATACTATAAAATATAGTGACGAAGCTTTAGAAAGCGCGATTAGATTAAATATGGGTTGTACGCTTTTAACAATGGCTATGCCTGAAAATAATCCTAAAATATGTTTAAAATTTAGTAATCTGGAACCATTTCAAGGGAACTCAAGTGGATCATTTTTGCGTTCAAAAATTAATTGTCTTACTTCTTATGCAATATTAAAAAATGATGTGAAAACATGTATGGGAATTTCACAATGGGATGAAAAATATATAAACAAACAAAAAACCGAAATTTTAAAACAAGAACTTGAACAAGAATTAGAAAATGTGCAAGAAAAGTATGAAAAACTAACGGAAACTGAAAAAGAAAGTCTTTGTAGTAATGATGAATATGATGTTGTTTCAGAAGCTTGGGGAGATGCTCTTTCAAATAATAGTTCAAAAAAATTAGATGAGAGGCTTTCTAACGAAGGAGACTCTGCATTAAGCGGACTTGAAGGATTGGATTGTTTAACACATCTAGATTTAAGATGGACAAATATCGCAGATGTATCTGCATTAAGTAAATTAAAAAATTTAGAAACATTAGAATTACGAGATAATAAAATAAAAGATATTACTCCTTTATTTGAACTTAAAAAATTAAAAACATTATATGTTGAAGACAATGAATTGAATAATTTAGAAGGTATAGAAAATTTACAAAACTTAGAAACATTATGGGTTGGAAGCAATCAAATAAATAATATTGAACCATTAAAAAATCTAAACAATTTAAAATCATTATCATTAACTAATATGAAAAATGACAAGCGTGAAAAAATTAAAATAAATACTAGTCCTTTAAAAAATTTATCACAATTAGAAGAGTTAAGTATTGATTCTATTTCAGCTGAAGAATTTGATGATTTTAAAAACATTAAAAGTATAGATATAGATGACATTACTCAAGAACAAGTAAATAAACTACCACAACTAAAAAATCTTGAAGATTTAACATTACATTCTCTAATTAATGATTTGAGTCCTTTAGAAAAAATAAATAATTTAGAAACAATTACATTAGACATTGATTCACAACAATATTTTGACAAATTTTCTGAATTAAAAATTGATTTAAAAGAAATATCTCTGAATGATAGTATAGATTCAGATTTAAAAGAATTAAATCTTTCAAAATTAAATAATTTTAAAAATCTTGAAGATTTGACACTTTCTATTAATAAATTTTCAAATTTTGATTCAATTAAAAATTTATCAGGATTAAAAAAATTTAGTTTTTATTCTTATGTTTTTGATGATTTACATGAAGGATATTTTTCTTGGGACATTTCTCCTTTAAAAAAATTAGAAACTCTAAGGATAACATATTATCCATTTGCACACGGTTACGGACTAAACAAAATTAAGAATCTTGAATCATTAAGTAATTTAAAAAATATGCACATTTCTTCTGGAATTTTGTTTGAACAATGTGTTTCATTCAAAGAAAATAATCCTAATATTAATATTAGATGTTCAAGATAACTTTGCTATCACAAATAAAAAAAAACTTCCTTTATTCAAAACAAAAAGCACCTTTAAAAACCTTTTTAGGGCAAATTATTTCAGAATACTGGTTTCTGCCAATGAAACTGATGTTCACGCAGTTTGAACCAGCTGCATCGAGTCTCAAGACGAAGATGCTGCCCCGGTACCAACTGACGGAACAGTTGAAGTGGAGGTGTTTTAAATGGCGGAATATGTTAAAATAGAGCTTACAGAAGAGCTAAAAAATGAAACTCTTGATTTGGTTGAAAAATCAAAAAAAGGAAAAATTAAAGGTGGAGTAAACGAAGTAACAAAAGCTATTGAAAGAGGAGTTGCAAAATTTGTTATAATCGCAGAAGATGTAAACCCTGCTGAAATAGTAATGCATTTACCACTGCTTTGTGAAGAAAAACAAATACCATATAGTTATGCAGCAACAAAACAAGTTCTTGGAGAAAAATCAGGAATGGGTGTTTCAACAACAGCAATTGCAATAATTGAAAGTCCTGTTTCAAAAGAATTTTCTGAACTAGCAAACAAGATTAGGGAGCTAAAAAAGTAGGTGATGGGAAATGGCTGAAGAAGTAGGAACACCGGCAGAAGTTGTCGAAGTTGTAAAAAGAACAGGTGTTCATGGAGAAGTTTCTCAAATTTTGTGCAGGATACTTGAAGGACCTGAAAAAGGAAGAATTAAGAGAAGAAACACAAAAGGCAACACTCAGAAAGGAGATGTTGTTATCTTACTGAACACTGAAAGAGAAGCAAAGGAGATAAAGTAACGCCTATTGAGCAAAATAAATATTTAGTAAAAAAATTGCTCATAGATAAACAATAGAGGTGAAAAAAAATGGTAAAATGTAATTTTTGTGGAAAAGAAATTAAAACCGGTCAAGGAAAAATGTATGTGAAAAAAGACGGAACTGTGTTTAATTTTTGTTCAAACAAATGTGAAAAGAACCAAATCGTGCTTAACAGAAAACCAACAAAAACAAAATGGACTGTTCAGTATAATAAATTAAAACAAACAATGATTTCTGCTAAAAAACACGAAAAGGAAGAAGTTAAAGAAACAAAATAAAAATATTTTATTGAGTAGTTAGAAATTAATACTTCAACTACTCATAAAAAAAATTAAAGGATGGTGAGTTAATGATACAAAAAACACTTGTTTTGGTTAAACCAGACGGAGTTCAAAGGGGATTAACTGGAGACATAATTCAACGGTTTGAAAAAGTAGGATTAAAAATAATTGCAATGAAAATGGTTTGGGTTGATAAAGAATTCGCAAAAACACACTATGTTGGAGTTGAAGAAAGAAAAGGCGCAAAAGTAATGAACATGTTATTAGAATTAATAACAATGGGGCCCGTAATCGCAATGGTTCTTGAAGGGGTTGATGCGGTACCAGTTGTAAGAAAAATTTGTGGGCCAACAGAACCAAAAGAAGCTTTACCGGGAACAATAAGAGGAGATTATGCTCATGTAAGTTATGCATATTCTGACAGAGTTTCTGAAGCAGTAAGAAATGTTGTTCATGCATCTGGAGAACCAGAAGAAGCTGTACATGAAATTGGATTATGGTTTAAACCTGAAGAAATACACGATTATCCTTCTGTACATGATATACATGTTTTACAATACCAATCACAAGACATAAGACAAATGAGAGAAATTATGAAACAACGATCAAATGGAACAAAAGATGAAAAAAAATAATTTAGGTGAATTAAATTGATTAGGCAACCAATAATTACTGTTTTAGGCCATGTTGACCATGGAAAGACACAATTATTGGATGCTATCAGAAACTCAAAAGTAATTGAAAAAGAAGCAGGAGCAATAACACAACATATTGGTGCAACAGAAGTTCCAGTTAAAACAATAAAAGAAATTTCTGGAGAATTATTAAAAAAATTTGGGTTTGAATTAAAAATACCAGGATTATTATTTATTGATACCCCAGGGCACGAAGCATTCACAAACCTAAGAAAAAGAGGAGGAAGTATTGCTGATTTAGCAATTTTAGTAGTTGATTCAACACAAGGATTACAACCTCAAACAATAGAAGCTCTTGAAATTTTAAAAACATATAAAGTACCATTTATTATTGCAATGAATAAAATTGATTTAATTCATTCTTATCAATCAAAACCAGGTTCTTTTTTAGAAAACATTTCTATTCAAGGAAAAAAAATTGATACTTTATTAGATGAAAAACTTTATGTATTAGTTGGAAAAATTTATGAACATGGTTTTGAATCGGAAAGATTTGATAGGTGTGAATTTGGGAAACAAATCCCAATAGTTCCATGTTCTGCAAAAACAAAAGAAGGCTTACCTGAAATATTAACTTTATTATCAGGGTTGTCACAAAAATATTTGGAAAAAGACTTAGATATTTCTATTGAAGAGGGTGGAAGAGCAGCAGTACTTGAAGCAAAAGAAGAACAAGGATTAGGAAAAACAATAGATGTTATATTATATAAGGGTAATTTAAAAGTCAATGATAAAATTGCAGTCGCGGGAAAAAATGGAATAATTGAAACTAAAATAAGAGCATTGTTACAACCAAAACCATTACAAGAAATACGATTAACAAAAGAAAAATTTTTATCAGTAAAAGAAGTTTTTGCCGCAACGGGAGTAAAAATAGCCGCCCCTTGTTTGGACAATGTATTAGCAGGAGCAACTCTTGCTGTAATAAAAACAGGAAATGAAATAAACGAATTACAAGAAGAATTTAATGCGGTTAAAATAGAAAATTGTTCCAACGGAATTATAATAAAAGCTGACGCAATTGGTTCTTTAGAAGCTTTAATTGAATTATTCAAAAAAGAAGAAATTTTAATAAGAAGAGCAGATATTGGACAAGTTACAAGAAAAGATATTATGGATGCTGCAACAACTACTGAAAATAAATTACATAATGTAATAATAAGTTTTAATGTGGAAGTAGACAAAGAAGTTAAAGAAGAAGCAAAATTAAGAAATGTTAAATTATTTAATGGAAATGTAGTTTATAAATTAATTGAAGATTATAAAATATGGACAGATGAAATAAAAAGTGCTGAAAAAAAAGAAACTCTTTCAAAACTAGTTTTGCCAGTCGAATTTGAAGTAATGCGAGGGAATATATTTAGAAACAATAAACCAGCAATCTTTGGTGCAAAAATTATTGAAGGTAAATTAAAAGAAGGTTGGAAAGTAATGAACGAAAAAGGCGAAATTGTAGGAACTGTTGATGGAATGCAAGACAAAGGTGAAATGGTTAAAGAAGCAAAAAAAGGAACAGAATTAGCAGTTAGTATAAAGGGAGGAAATGTTGGAAGAAATTTATTCGAAGGCGATCATTTATTTTCAGTAATGCCTCCAACACAATATGAAAAAATAATTAAAATTATGGATGAATTTTCTGAAGAAGAAAAAGATATCTTAAAGAAGATTCGCACCATTAAAATTAAAAAAGACGAGGAGGAAATAGTATGAAATTCGTAATAAGTGATACAAAGTCTGGAAAGGCTTACAGTGCAACAACAAACGACGATTTATTTATTGGTAAAAAAATAAATGACACTGTAAAGCTGGACGAGATCGGCCTGACTGGCTTTGAAGCAGAAATAACCGGCGGAAGTGATAAGGATGGGTTTCCAATGAATAAATCCGTTCACGGAACAGCAAGACGATATATATTTACTACTAAAGGAATCGGCTTCAAAAAAGCAAGAAAAGGTGAAAGAAAAAGATTATCTGCGAGAGGAAATACAATAAGTAGTTTGATTTCACAGGTAAATCTAAAAGTAACAAAAGTAGGAAGTGTGAACATTGACAAAGTTTTTGGAAAAGAAGAACAACCAAAAGATGAAGAAACAATGTCTGCAAAAGAACTTGCTCTAAAAAGAAGTAAAGAACTTGCAGGAAGCACAGACATAGGTGATGCTCCTACAAAAAAATCAAGACATTAAAGGTGAAATAAAATGGTGAAAAAAGTTGGCGGGCAAGAGCAAAATACTAAACAAAGTACTGCAAAAAAACAAAGTACTCAAAAAAATAAAACTTTGCTAAATGCCAAGAATATAAAAACAGAACAACCAGAAATTAACATAGGTATGATTGGCCATGTTGATCATGGTAAGACTTCTCTTACAAAAGCTATGACTGGAAAATGGACTGATACTCATAGTGAAGAATTAAAAAGAGGAATTTCAATAAGACTTGGTTATGCTGACGCAACTTTTTTCAAACTAAAAACTACTAGTGGAGAAATTTATTCTACAAATGCAAAAGACGGAGAAGTAATTAGTAAACGAATAGTTTCTTTTGTTGATGCCCCTGGACACGAAACTTTAATGACAACTATGCTTTCAGGAGCTGCATTAATGAATGGAGCAGTGTTAGTAATTGCTGCAAATGAAGATTGCCCTCAACCAAGAACAATAGAACACTTAACAGCACTAAAATTTGCGGGAATTAAAAATATTGTTGTTGCTCAAAACAAAGTTGATTTGGTTGAAAGAAAAGATGCCCTAAAAAATTATGAAAAAATAAAAACATTTATGAAAAATTATGGATATGAAAATGCCAAAATAATTCCAACAGTAGCTAATTTTGGCGCAAATATTGACTTATTAATTAAATCAATAGAAGAAAATATTCCAACTCCAAAATATGATTTAAAAAAACCAATGAAAATGTTTATTGCTAGAAGTTTCGATATTAATAAACCCGGAACAAAAATAGAGAATTTAAAAGGAGCAGTAATAGGTGGAAGTATTTCTCAAGGAATAATAAAAATTGGTGATAAAATACAATTATATCCTGGAATTAGGGGAGATTTAACTACTGAAGTATTAAGTTTAGCAACTGATGAAGGATTAATAAAAGAAGCTACTCCTGGAGGATTAATCGCAGTAGGAACTACTTTAGATCCAAGTATTGCACAAAATGATACTCTGAGAGGACAAATTGCAGCAAAACCAGGAACAATGGCTCCTCCAACCGATACAATTTCCATGAAAACTGAAATATTTGAAAGAAAAGGCTTAGAAAATAAAGAAAAGGTTGAAATTAAAACAAACGATCCTTTAGTATTAACAATTGGAACAAATACTGCAGTAGGGATTGTAATCAAAAATGTTAACAAAGAAGTTACTATGAAACTAAAAAATGTAATTGTTGTTGAAAAAGGAGAAAAAATAGCAGTGAGTAAAAATCTTGATAATCAATGGAGGCTTATAGCATATGGAGAAGTACTCTAAACCAGAAAAAACAATACTTGATACAAATTTTTTATTAAGCATTGTAAGATTAAAAATTAGAGTATTTGAAGAAATGAAAAATAAAGGAATAAAAAAATTTTATGTGCTTTCAAAAAGTCTTGATGAATTAAAAAAATTGAGTGAAAATAAAAGAATTGAAAAAGAAGTAAATGTGATAAATGAATTAATTAAAAAAGAAAAAATTATTATACTTAAGAGCACAGGAATAGTTGATGATGAATTAGTGGAAAAAAGCCAAGAATTTTTCATAGCAACCAATGATAGTGCCCTTAGAAAAAGGATAAAAAGCTTTGCAGGGAAAAGTATTTACATCCGCAACAAGGCATATATCCAATTAGAATAGCCAATGTTTGGAAGGTGAGTAAATGTACTACAAAACAAAAATAATGGATAAGGTTAGAGTTCCCCCAAAAAAACTCGGAGCAAAAGTAAAAGAATCTTTACTTGGTATTTGCCAGGAAGATTATGAAGGAAGAATAAAAGATGAATATGGCGTAATAATCGCAGTAACAGGAATAGGAAAAGTTGGAGATGGTCATGTAATACCTGGCGATGGGTCAGCATATTATGAAGCAGAAATTGAAATGCTAACTTATAAACCACAACCACAAGAAATAGTAAGAGGCACAATTTCTGAAGTAACTGAATTTGGAGCATTTACAAGAATAGGCCCAATAGAAGGATTAATACATGTAAGTCAAATAATGGATGATTTCATAAATTATGATGCTAAATTACCAGGATTTGTAGGTAAAAAAACTTCCAAAAAACTCATTATAGAAGATAATGTATTGGCTAGAATTGTAACAATTTCAATGAGAGGAGACACACCAAGTTCAAAAATTGGTTTAACAATGAGACAACCATTCCTTGGAAAAGCTGATTGGGGAAAAATAGATGAAAAAGAATCAAAAGAAAATACAAAAAATAAGTCTCAAACAAAAGGAAAAACCTCATCAAAAGAAAAAGGTGAAAGTAAATGAATAAAGAAAAAGCATGCAGAACTTGTAGATTGTTAGTAGATGAAGACAAAGTTTGTCCAGGGTGTGGAGAAAATACATTCACTACATTTTGGAGAGGCTATGTAGTAATACTAAATCCCGAACAATCAGAAATTGCTCAAAAAATGGGAATAACAAAAAAAGGAAAATACGCATTAAGGTTAAGTAGGTGAAACAAATGAAAATAAATATAATACGACAAGAAAAAAATTCTGTTTTTAACAGACAAGAAATAATCGCAGAAGTTGAAGAAAAAATAACTCCAAAGAGAACAGAAGTACAAGAAAAATTAGCTGCCGCATTAAACATACCAAAATCACAAGTAGTCATAATTAAAATGGATACTCGTTTTGGAACAAATAAATTAACAATTGAAGCAAGAGCTTATGATTCAGAAGAAACAATGAAATCTGTTGAAGCAAAACACATACAAAAAAGAAATTTTAAAGAAGAACCAAAAACCAAAGAAAATGAGACTGCTAACGAACCAGAAAAACCAGTTGAGGAAAAAAAGGAGTGATTTGAAATGGATCTTACAAAGAAAAAAGACAAATACAAAAAATCAAAATTTTATGATACTTCAAACGGAGTAATAAAAAGAACAGCAAAATTTTGTCCAAAGTGCGGACCAGGAGTATTCTTGGCAGAACACAAAGACCGAGTTAATTGTGGAGCATGTGGGTATACAGAAATGAAAGGAAAAGTACAAAATAAAGAAGAAATTAACCCCAAAGCAAAAGAAAATACTTCAAAAGAAGAAACAAAAGAATAATCTAATAAATGAGAAAAGAGTTAGTTGATAATGGAATCAATAATTCTTTTTCTCACAATGCTAATTTTACCAATTTTTTATTATCGTACTATTAAGGAACAAAGTTTTAAAAAAATAAAAGAAGACTTACTTGGAAAATGGCAAGGAAACAAAAAAGAAATTATTGGAGGATTAGCATTATTTGGTGCTTTATTATTAGGATTCGTTTTCTTAACAATAATAATTAATATAATTGGATTTAACGATCTTGAATTAGTTGAAGAAGTAATTAATGAATCATTATCAGAGAATGTTTTATTATTTGTAATCACCGTTTTTTTTATTGTATTTGCAGAAGAATTCTTTTTTCGTGCATTCCTTGTAAAAAGAACAGGAATTTGGATATCCACATTACTATTCACATTAGCACACATAGGATATGGTTCATTTGCACAATTATTTGGAGTATTTTTTTTAGGATTAATACTTGCTTATTGGTACAAAAAGAACAATTCATTATTCCAAAACTTTTTAGCTCATTTATTGTATAATATGTTTGTGATTATAATTTATTTAATTATTTAAAATTAAAAAGTTTAAAATTAAAAAATACAATCAATAAAAAAACTTTCCACACTAATTCTTATTATGAAATGTTTAGGAATCGAAAGCACAGCTCATACTTTTGGTGCGAGCGTTGTTGATGATAAATGCAAAATACTTTCAAACGAAAAAGACACTTTAACAACTAAATCAGGAGGATTGATTCCAAGAGAATTAGCGAAACACCATTATCAAGTTGCACCCATGATTGTAAAACAAGCGTTGGACAAAGCAGGGAAAAAAATGTCGGATATAAATCTTATTGGATTTAGTATCGGTCCTGGCATCGGTAACGCTCTCCGAGTTGGAGCAATTACGGCAAGACAATTATCATTAATGCACAACATACCATTGGTTGGAGTGAATCATTGTGTTGCCCATGTTGAAATTGGAAGAAAATTATGCAAAGCAAAAGACCCTGTGTTATTATATGCAAGCGGAGCAAATACACAAATAATTTGTTTTGAAAATAATTATTACCGCGTATTCGGAGAAACACTTGATATTGGAATAGGAAATTTTTTAGATACATTCGGAAGAAAAATGGGAATGGGTTTTCCAGCAGGGCCTAAGTTAGATGAAATATATTTTCAAGGAAAAGAATTAATTGATCTACCTTATACTGTAAAAGGAATGGACCTTGCATTCAGCGGACTGTTAACTTCAGCAGCAAATAAAATTGGAAAAGTTAGGAAAGAGGATTTAACATACTCTTGTCTACATAATGCTTTTGCTATGCTGACTGAGGTTACTGAAAGAGCGTTAGCACACACTGAAAAAAATGAAGTGATTCTTGGAGGTGGGGTTGGTTGTTCAAAAGGATTACAAGAAATGGTCAAAAAAATGTGCAAAGAAAGAGGGGCTAAATTAAAGATTCCTCCAAATCAAGTAATGGTAGATAATGCAGGAATGATTGCATGGACAGGCTTATTAATGCATAAACATGGTTGTAGAACACCAATTTCAAAATCTGGGATTCTTCCAAAACAAAGAACGGATGACGTTAAGGTTGTTTGGAGATGATAAAAAGTCTATTTTTTTATTTATTAAAAAACAACAAATTAATAACAATAATTTTTTATTAAGTTATTATTTATTTCCAGTAAATGATATATATTTATGGAAGCTGGACAAAAGGACTCCCCCTAAAATAAAGACACTTTAAATATACTAGAAAAATCAAAAATAATAACAGAAATCGAATTATCCCAAATGAGGGAAAATATTGAACTAATTAAGCAGTTTGACATACTATATAGTTCACATAATCTATTAAGAAATCAAAAAATCGGGTTAGATAGTCCATTATTTATCCCAATCATTGAAAAATCAGAGGTATTAAAGTGTAGATATAGGGGTGATTCAAACCTAAAAACAATTGGAGTTCATATAGATTATTTATCACTGATTGAAAAAAACATTACAAAAGAAAAAATATTATACAATACCCTAAAAGAACACGCAAAAATAATTCAAAAAGAATTAATATAAAAAAAAACCAAAAAAATATCAATCTTTTTTTGCAGCAGACAAAATATCTTGCTCCATAGAAGATCTACATCCTTTTAACCAAATTTTTTTTTCAGCTTCTGCTTTTCTAGCACAATCTTTTCTTAAATTTGCTTCATTTTGTTTTTTAGAAAATTTTTTAACAACCATATTAATAATTAAATACACTTGAGTCTATAAACCAATCAGTATTAAGTTTTTTTAAAAAAATTAAT
>CAZKAC010000056.1:0-3955 GCA_964550725.1 uncultured archaeon | reverse complement strand
TATGAAAAAAAATTTAAAAATGATAATTAAACTAGAAATTTTATTAAATTTATTAATAATTAAAAATTATTATTTTTTATTGTTTATTGATTACTTTTTTTTATTGTTTAATTATTTTTTTTATAGTTCACAAAAAATTTTATTTTAATTAAATCTAATTTTTACAAATTTAACCTATTATTTGTTATGTAGTATATTGTTTGTTTTATACTATGTTTTGTTTGTTTGCGTATTTTTTTGTATAAGTTTTATTGACATAATTAATTATGCAATAATAACTCGTCCTTTTGGTCTTTGAGCAACTTCAATAGCTTTTTCAAATTGAATTTCTTGTCCTGAAGAAAATTGATCTTTATTTGCGTTTGAAACCATTAACACTATTTGTGCTCCTGCTCTAATACATGAATCTAAACCATAATTAGATTCAACACTTTTTACTAAAGCATTAGTTCCTGAAAGATGCATATTAGTGCTTATTGCACCATCTACAAGTTTTCCTATTACGCAAATGTCATCCATGCCATAAAATTTTTGAGTTTTTATAACGCGAATTTTTCCTCTTCCTATTGAATCAGCTTTTTCTGTGCTTGTACCATTAAAGGTTAAAGTTATAAGGCTCATGTTGGGAAATCACCACTTTAATTAACAATAAACTAAATATTAAAAGTAATTTATAAGTATTTCAAACCATTTTTATTAAAAAAATATGGATTTCTAACTGGTTGGTTTGTTTTATTAATAAGACTATTTTTATTATTTTTTTTATTATTTTTTTTTTATTATTCATATTTATTGCTAATTGTTTTCATTAGTTATATTTTTGTAAATTTTTATTTTTGTTTGTTTGTGTATTTTTTTGTAACAATATTTTTTTCAGATTGTTTTATATTAATTTTTTATTTAATTTAAATATGGATTTATTAGCTTCAATTATTTCTGGTTTATTACAAGGGATTTTTGAATGGTTGCCTATAAGTAGTCAAGGAAATATAATGGCTTTTTTGTTGTCTTTTTTTAGCATGGCTCCGATGGATGCGCTTAAAATATCTGTTCTTTTGCATTCTGGAACTTTAATAGCTGCAATTATTTATTTTAGGAAAGAATTTACTCAAATATTGTCTATGTGTACAAGGGAGGATAAAGAATTTGCACGTTTTTTTATTGTTGCTACACTTTCAACTGCAATAACTGCAGTGCCTTTATATTTTCTTCTTAAGTTTGCTTTGTCTGAAACAATCGGTCTAACAATCCCGTATCTTTTATTCGCAATAGCATTAATGCTTATTTTTACTGGGTTTGTTCAATTAAATAAGAAAAAAGCTGGGTTACAATCGCATGAAATGAAACTTACTGATAAAAATGCTTTAATTGCTGGTTTAGCCCAAGGTTTTTCAGTTTTGCCGGGAATTTCTCGCTCAGGAACAACAGCAGCAGCTCTTCTTTTTACTAATGCTAATCCTGAACAAGCATTTAAGTTATCATTTATGATGTCCATTCCTGCAGTATTATTTGCTCAAATCGCATTTGGTTTTTCAGAGGGAATTTATCTTGAAGGCTTTGCGTTAGTGAGTGTTTTGGTTGCTTTTATTGTTGGATTAGTTTCAATAGATTTTTTCATAAAAATTGCTCGAAAAATAAATTTTTCATATTTTTGTTTTTTTCTTGCTTTAATCTATATAATTATTTTTATTTCAATGTTAATTTGATTATTATTTTTTTTAGTAGTATTATAACAATTATTTTTCTAACTTAAGAAATATTTTTATATTTTGACAAAACTTTTTTTATTGTGTACAATTTGTAAAATTTGGGGTTAAAAAATTATTATTATTGAATTGTTTAAATCCTTCACAATTAATTACTTTTGCCACATTCCAATTGTTTAATGGTTGATTAAATTGATATGCACTATAAAACATATTGTTCATGTTTGTTACATTACTCACATCCCAATTATTGATGTTTTTATTAAAACTAATTGCATTGTAAAACATTCCTTGCATATTTGTTATATTTTTAGTATTCCAATCATTAATATCTTGATTAAATATATATGTGTTTGAAAACATTTCACTAACATCATTTAAATTTTCTATTTTGTGTATAGGAGTAATAAAATTTTTTATTTTATCTGCTGATTCTCCAAATGAAAAATGATTTGAACTGCCTAAAATTTGTATTGTGTATGTTTTTATATTTTTATAATTGTGATTGATTAAAGAATTTAAATCAATTGATTCTTTAGTTTCAATAATTCCATCTCCCCAATCAATAATTAAACTAGCATTTTCGCTAACTTTAAAATCAAAATTCTCATTTTCTTTAAGTGTTTTTATTTCAAATATGAATGCATTTAAATTTATTTCATTTTCAGTTATTGTTTTATCTAATTGAGTATTTTATAAATTATCGTTTGTTAATTCATAATCTTTATTGTTATCAGTTATATTTATACAACCAAATAATAACATTACAATTAAGATTATTCCAAATAAAATGATTGTTCTTTTCATATTATATAAGAAGTTTAATTAGTATTTAAATTAATCTTTTTTTATTAGAGTTATCATTAGAATTTTTTTGCAATTGTTAATTTAGTTTGATTATTTTGTTCAATTTTTTTGATAATGATTCCGGCAATAATAACTTCTGCAAGGCTTAAGGGAATAGCAAAAATAAGTAATTTTATTGGTAATACTTGTAAATTGAACATTGTTATCCACATCATTAAAAATGAAGATAATCAAGCAAGGATTATTGTTTCATTAAAAGAAAATTTTTGAATTAATTTGTAAATTAAATAAGCTAACATAAAACTCCAAATCATCCAAAATATTCCATTAATTGGAAGTGTTTCAAATATTAGTTTAAGTGAAATGATTTATCCAATATTCTTTAAATAAAATTTCATTTCTCAAAAATTCAGAGAATGTTATCCATATTCCTGCAAAAAAAATCGCTAATACATTTTTTTTCATATTAAAATTAATATATAAGTTAGTTTAAATGTTTTGTTTATTCTTTCAAATGAAGTTTTTTCCTTATGTAAAGAATTAATTTTTTTAATCCATCAACTAAATAAATTGCTGATGAAAGTAACAAACCTATGCTAATATTGAATAAGATTATTGTTACTCGCAAAAATATATTAGTATACTTAAGTGTTTGAGATAAAATATTTGAAGAATATAATGAATTTGTACAAAAAGAAATAAATCCCCTCTCCCAGAGTTTGCTTTCGGGAACTCTTGAGGGGGAGTTGATTTTGTTTTTTAGAGTTCATAAAGTTCACGTATTTTTTGTTTCACTTCTTCTAATTTTTCTTTGGTGATTTTTCCAATTTTGTCTTTAATGAGTTCTTTTTCTATTGTTGTTGGGAAATCAGTTAGGATTTTGCTTTCTAAATTTAGTTCTCCTTCTTCTAAATCTTTGTTTGTGAGTTTTATATCATATTTTGATTTTATTTCTGTTGATGAAATGCTTGTAACTATTATATCTCCAGATTTTTGATTATATTTTGTGTTGCTTATTATTAGAACAGGTCTTTTTTTGAATCCGATTTGTTGGGAGTATGCTATGTTTGCTATTACAATGTCTCCTTGTTCAAAATTTGAATAGTTTTTCTGCATCTTCTCCCTCTTCTACAAGTCTTTTGTAAGCGTATTGTCTTAGTGGATTCTTTTCAGTTTCAAGGAGAGCTAATTTTGTTTGAATTGCTTCTCTTGCGATTTCTGTCCATTTTATTTCATTGTGTTGTTTCATTTTTTGATGTGTTTCTTTTAGTATTGCTAAAGTCATATTAACCATTTAAACCACCTCTAACTTATATAAGGTAAATAAGGTATTTAAATGTTTGTTGGGTGTCGTGCCGGTGAAGATGTATAATAATCACCCTAATCAAAATTGCTAAGGTGGGGTGCTTATGGCGACTAGAAATTTTTCTGGTTTAGAATTC
>CAZKAC010000055.1:0-9726 GCA_964550725.1 uncultured archaeon | reverse complement strand
AATGCAATAAAAGATATTCTACCAAATTTAAAAGCAGTTCTTGTAATTATTGTTTTATGCATGAAGTGAACCCTAACAAGTTTTCTAAAAGCCAGACTGATAATGCAGGGGAAATATTATGTGATGCTTCTGCATCACAGGAAGACAAATTTGAGGCTTTAGAAGTTCTGAGTAACTGGAGAGCATCACACAGCTATCCAATGCACATTTTCAAAAAGAGATTAAAAAGGGTTTCCGAAAGCATTGACAAAAGAGCTTTATCTTCTCAAAGACTTAAAAGAGTGCCTTCAATAATAAAAAAACTGAAAAGAAAATATAGTGGGAATAAAGCAACAATGAAATTAACTCAAATGCAAGATATTGCTGGGTGTAGGGCAATAATGCCAAGTGTTGATCTTGCAACTGAACTTTATCAAAAATATTATATTCATGGGGATCTTAAACACAAAAAAGTAAATGAAAAAAATTATATTAATGAACCAAAAAGCGATGGTTACAGGAGTATACATTTAGTTTATAGGTTTAAAAGTGACAAAAATAAGGATATTTACAATGGGTTGCTTGTTGAAATACAAATAAGGTCAAAATTACAACATGTTTGGGCGACAGCGGTTGAAACTGTTGATTTTTTTACTGGACAGGCAATAAAATCAAATGAGGGTGAAAAAGAATGGAAAGAATTTTTCAAATTAGTAAGTTTAGCTTTTGCAAAAAAAGAAAAAACTCCTATTGTTCCGGGAACCCCTTCTGATGTAGATGAATTGAAGAAACAAATAAAACAAAAAGAAAGAGAATTACAGGTAATAAAGAAAATGGAAAATTGGACAAAATCAATAAGATTATTTGAAGATATGAAAAATAAAAAAAATGCTCATTTTTTTTTATTAGAACTTGATACAATACAAGAAAAGTTAATTGTTACTGCTTATTCAAAAAAACAAGAGGAAAAAGCACTAAATGATTATGCAAAAGCAGAGAAAAAAATTTATGGAAAACCAGAATATGATGTTGTTTTAGTTGGGGCTGAAATAGAAGAACTCAAAAAAACCTATCCTAACTATTTTCTTGATACAAGAGAATTCATCAAAGAACTAAAACAAGTTTTAGGGTAAAAATTCTACACATAAAAATTCTAAACATCCACTATTTTTACAATAGTTTAATATTTTAAGAGTAATATGGCTTCAAAGCATAATACTCCAAAATAACATATACTTCAAAATAATATAATATTCTAAAATAGTTTCATTTACGTTAGAAATACTATTAAAAGAGAAAAATAGTTTTTTTTTTCTATTATTTTGGTCTGAAACAAAACAATTAGTTTAATTTTTTTTTCTTTTTTTCTGCAATAGATAAATAATTTTCTTTTGTAATAACACTTTTTCCAATTGTTTTTTCAATATCTTTTCTTGTGTTGCCGGCTATTGTTCCGCCTTTTTTAGCAACTTTTTTGCTGTGAGTAAATGTTTTTGGGTTTTCTGTTTTTGATATTTCTTTTGTTGATACCTCTCCAAGCATATTCAACACTAATTCCATATTACTCATATTATCTCTCAAATTTTCTTTTTTCAGGTTTTTGAATTGTTTGTATTCTTTTACTGTTTTATCAGACCATGCTTTTGTTATTTCATTTGTTAAAATAGCAAAATCGGTTGGTTTTTCTATTCCGACTCTTTCCCATTCATCAGTTAACTCTTTTCTTATTTCAATTGATTTTAATCTCTGATTAATCCATTCTTTTGAATAACCTTTTTTCAAATATGTTGATAGGGCTCTGTTAATCGTTTTTTCAGGGTCAGCTGTTTCATCAATTCTTTCTTTTCCTACATTTGCCAGCCATAATTTGAATGGTTCTGCTTTTTTACTTGGGATTGACTGGATTAAACGAAGTAGTTGTTCAGTGTTTGCCACATCTGTTTCATAAGTTTTTCCGTCAGAAGCCACTAATTTCAGTTGGTTACAATTTGTAACCGACTCATTTCCCTCTTCTAAAAGCCTATGTTTTAGCACTTTCCAATAGTTTCTAGCAGTTTGAAAATCATTTTCTGTCAGAACAGCAACAACATCAATTATTGAGAAATAATAATCTTCTTTATCTGCATCCCATTTTACTCTAACCTTCTTATCTTGGAACAATTTAATAGCATTTTTTTCTTCCATAATAGGAAGTTGTTTTTGTTATTTTTAAATGCTTCTAGGGTTGTTTGCCGGAAAAAAACTTTTATTATTTTTTTGATTATTAATTAGATTTATATATTAAAAGAATGATATTGTTTTTGGTTTGTATGTTTATGGATAAGAATGTGGAAAAAACAGTTGAGTTTCTAAAAACAAAGAAAAAAGTGCTATTCCTTACTACTTCTAATAGATGGGTAAGTGAGAAATCAAATGAACAGTCAAAAAGTTCATTATTAGCCCAAAAAATTGCTAAAGATGCAAAAAATGTTGAAATTATTGATGTGTCTAAATTGATTATCTATCCCTGTGAGGGTAATGTTTCTTCAGAAACTGGAAATTCTTGTGGGTTAAAAGGATCAGTGCTGCAAGATTCAGAAAAGAATCCAACCAGTAACCACAGGTGCTGGGCAAGTATTAATAATAAAGATGATGAGTTGTGGAAAATAAGTAAAAGATTGTTTGAAAGTGAGTGTGTAGTCTTTTTTTCATCAGTAAGATGGGGACAAACAAATAGTATTTACCAAAAATTAATTGAAAGGCTAACTTGGATTGAGAACAGACACTCAACCCTTGGAGAAGAAAATATAATAAAAAATATTTTTGCAGGAATAATTTTAACAGGACATAATTGGAGAGGAAAAAAAGTTTTAGAAACACAAAAACAAGTACTAGATTATTTTGGTTTTAAAGTTGAAAATGATTTGTGTTGGGAATGGCATTACACTGGAGATGATGGAGACGAATCTTCTAAATCATATATTGAAGCAACAAAAGAATTTGAAAAAACTTTTTTGGAATAAAAATAAGATTCTATAAAAATATTTTATGATTTTCAAAAAATAAACAAAAGATTTTCTTATACATAATTTATTTTTTTTGGTTTGCTTTTCTAACTAAATCCTTAAATAGTTGTATTGCTTAATTTTACAGGTGAGTTTTTGACTAAGTTTATTATAGTTACTGGTGGAGTGCTTTCAGGGCTTGGAAAAGGTATTCTAACTGCATCTATTGGAAAATTAATTTCTGGTTCTTATCATTGTACTGCGATGAAACTTGATGGTTATTTAAATGTTGATCCTGGAACAATGAATCCTGTTGAACATGGAGAGGTTTTTGTTTTAGATGATGGTAATGAGGTTGATATGGATTTTGGGCATTATGAACGATTTATGGATGTTTTTGCAAAAGGAGAATGGAATATTACTATGGGGAGAGTGTTTAAATCAATTCATGATAAAGAAAGAAAAGGAGAATTTTTGGGCAAGACTGTGCAGTTTATTCCACATGTTACTGATGAAATCAAAGAAATGATATATAGTGTTGCGAGAAAAGAAAGGGCTCAAGTAATGTTGATTGAAATAGGCGGTACGGTAGGGGATATGGAGAATACTTATTATTTAGAAGCTTTGAGACAATTAGCAAATGAAGTGGGGAGAGAAAATTCTATGTTTATTCATCTTTCATATGTTCCTGTTCCTAGAGGGGTTGATGAACAAAAATCAAAACCCACTCAGATGTCTGTAAAAGAATTAAATAGAATAGGAATATGGCCAGATATGGTTGTTTGTAGATGTAAGGAAATGCTTACTGATAAGATAAGGAGTAAAATATCTTCATTTTGTAGTGTGGAAAAAGGAGCTGTTCTTACAGGTATTGATGTTGATTCAGTTTATTTAATCCCTGGGGTTTTGTATGAACAAGGAATTACTAATGTAATTGAAAATAAATTAAAAATGAAAATAAAAAATGGTTTTAGTAAATGGGATAAGTTAGCAAAAAAAATGGTTGATACAAAATGTGGGAGTAGGTGTTTAACAATTGGGATTTGTGGAAAATATACTGTGCTAGAGGATTCTTATGCGAGTATTGTTGAAGCAATAAAACACTCAGCAGCAAATTTAGATGTTAGTGTAAAGACAGAATTTGTGGATACCCAAAGAATAGAAAAAGGAGAAGAAGCAAAAAATGTTTTGAAAGGACTTGATGGAATAATTATTCCTGGTGGGTTTGGAGATAGGGGTTGGGAAGGAAAGATTTCTGTGGCAGAGTATGCTAGAAAAAAGAAATTACCTTTCCTTGGAATTTGTCTTGGTTTTCAAGCAGCGGTTGTTGAATATGCAAGGAATGTTGCTGGTTTAGAAGCAGATTCTACTGAAATGAACTCAAAAGTAAAAGATAAAGTAATTACTTTAATGGATGAACAAAAAAATATTGCTGATTTGGGTGGGACAATGAGGCTTGGGAAATATGAAGCGATTTTAGAAAAAGGAAGTATTATTTCAAAATTATACAACTCAAACAAAGTGTTTGAAAGACACAGGCATAGATATGAAGTTAATCCAGAATATCATAAATTATTTAGAGAAACTGGTTTAATAATTTCGGGTTTTTCTCCTGATGGAAAATTGGCAGAATTTTTAGAAATCCCATCTCACCCATATTATGTTGCTACTCAGGCACACCCTGAATTGAAATCAAAATTAGAGGAACCCGCACCATTATTTTATGGGTTAATAAAAGCAGCAAAGGAAAAAAGAGGTTTTAAATAAAATTATTTTTAGAAAATAATAACTTTGGGGGTTGAAAAAATGTATGATGAAATGGCAATAAATTATTTAAAGTCATTATCAAAAACTGAAAGAAAAAAATTAATTAAAAGGATTTTTGATTCTTTGGATGATGAAGAAAAATTAGAAGTTGCTAAAATAATTGTGGAAAGCTAGATGATTTATCTGAAAAAACAAAAAGAATATTTGAAAATAAACTAAAGGTAGTTAAGGAAAATCCTTTTCATTATAAGAGAATTTTTGGTTTTAAATTATTTCTCTTTAGGGTTAGATTTTCTGATAAAAGTATTGAAAAAAGAGTAATTTATTTAATAGATGGGAAAAAAATAAAACTGATTTGTATTTTGGATAGGAAAAAGAACTATGCTGATTTAAAAATTATTTAAAAAAATTTGAACATTAAAAAAGTTAGTTCAATAAAATGGGGAAATAAATTTTTCCCCACTTATTTTATTTTAACTCTTTTGGTTTTTGGATTTTCCATAACTTTTGCTTTTGGTGCAGTGAGAGTTAAAATTCCATCTTTTAATTCACCAAAAACTTTTTCAGGAATAATTTTTTCAGGCATTGGAATCATTCTTGAAAAGGAAGAGTATTTTCTTTCATATCTATAAAAATCTTTTTTCTCTTTTTCCGATTCATTTTTTAGTTCACCCTCAATTTTAATATAATCCTCTTCTGCATCAACATTAATATTATTTTTTTCAACACCTGGGATTTCTGCAGTAATTAAAATTTCTTTACCTTTATCCTGAATATTTACTAATGGTGCTCTCGCTGTAGGAATTTTAATTTCTGGAAAATCAAAAGGCCCCCAAAAATCTTCAAAAAAATTCTTTCTTACACCCTCAAATGGGTCATAATTTTGATTTCTTTTTACTAAATCTTTTTTCATATAACTCACCTCAAATTATTTGAAAAAAATATTTTAATAAATTAAAAAAACGAAATTTTTTTATTTATATCTTTTTTTGATCATTTTTATTATTTAGTCTTTGTTTAATTTATTGTTTTGTTGTTATTTAGTTTTTGTTTAATTTATAATTAAGTTTTTTTTAGAATTATTTCATTATCTAATTTTTAATTGAGCGAGGCTAATAGTTTATAGTTTATTTTTGAGAATAATAATTTCTTGATGAATTTATTTTTTCTCCAGCACCATCTACAAAAGAAATATTTCTTTTTTTGCAAACATCTGTTTCAGGAATATTTCCTTGGTTTCGATCTCCTCCATTAACAAAAAATAATTCAGCATCTTTATATTTATCCGCAATCAGTTCAAGAGTTTTACAAACGCTTCTATTTTCATCAATACTTAAAATAACTTCATCAACATATTTTATTGATTCAACAATTCTTTTTCTTACATTTTCATTCATAAAAGGTTTTCCTTTTTTTAGTGAAGTTTGTTTATCATTATTTAGAATAACTATTAATTTGTCCCCAAGTGCTTTAGATTTTTCAAAATATTCTATGTGTCCATCATGGATTGGATCAAAATAACCACTAACAATCATTATTTTCATATTTTTAATAACCCATAATTTACTTTATAAACCTATTCTCATTAAATTTAATTATAACTGGTGAGTTAAGAAAGACTTTTAGTTAATCTTTTCTCAAAAATTAATTATTGGTGAGTTAATGTCTAGAAGAGCAAAGGATACAAGCAGGTTTAAGAAGACAAGGTCTAGGCAGCGCTGGAAATGGAAAAAGAAAAAAATGAGAAGAGAACAAAGAAAAAAGCGCTACCTGAGAAAGAGAGCAAAGTAATTACAAATTACTTTTTTTTTATTTTTTCAAGATGCCTTTTCTTTTGCAAAAGCATATGGTGAAGGCATCAAAAACTATTTTTTAATTATTTATAACTTTTGTACCATTTTTCATATTCTTTGTGAGTTTCAAAACAATGGAATATGTAAATTATTTCATCCTCTATATAATATACTATTCTCGCTTGTTTTGTTACATTTTCTACAAAATAAGGTAAGCTTTTTTTTAAATGTCTATGAGTTTCTTTTATAATGATTTTTTCAACATGTTTTCCAAAAATTTTATTTAAAGGATTTTTTATATTATCTAATTCTTTTTCAGCGGTTTCTATAAAGAGTATTTTCATATTACCACTTGAATTTTTTTTTCATTTCTTTAAAGGATTTTGTTTTTATATTGCCTGATTTCATTTCATTTAGTTCTATTTCAACTGCTTTTTTAACAAGCTTTTTCTCCTCTTCATCAAGCATTCGTTCATAAACAACTAATGCTTGTCTTATTGCTTCTGTCTGATTACCTGCATATTCTTTCTCTATTATTTTTTGAATTATTATTTCATAAGGTGTACCAATATTAACATTCATACTCATCAACCACTTATTTAATGTGCATTAAAGTATATAAATATTGCGTATTGAATAAGCATTCATTATACATATTTTAAGGTAATAAAATGAATATCAATAAATTAGCGAGAATAAATGCAATGTTCATTACATAAATTGCTCTGTAAGAAACTTTCATACTTGCTTTACTTGGATTAAGTATTGCATCTTTTAAAAGAGGAACAAATATTAATGGGAGAACAAGAGCCCATGCGAATTGTATTGGTAAATAACCCCAAAATAGTGATTTGTAAAAATAACCATTAGCAATCATTGAAATATATGCTATGATAGCAATGGCGATTGCTAAATAGGAAATCATTTTTACTTTTTCTTCAGAAAGTTTTGCTACACTACTATTCATTTTAAATTTCTGATCATCTTTTTTAGAAAATAATCGGTACAAAGAGTATCCACCAAATTGCATACAAACAACAAAAATTAATGGTAATAAGGGAGTTATATTGTTAAATAATAATTCAGATGGAACAAATAAAACCATTCCTGAAAAATAACGAAAGATTGGATTAATCATTGAACCTGAAATAAAATCAAAATATTTTCGAGATTTTAACCTATAAGGCTTCATTGTATAAAGTAATTGATTTGCAACCATTACGAGTAAACACAACCCTAATAAAAAATTTCCAAGTGCATAAGCGATTCCAAAAGAAACACCAAGCATTACAACAACAAATCCAAGTGCTAATTGTGGGCTCACTTTCCCGCAAGGAATTGGACGATTCTTTTTAACCTTGTGTTGTGCATCTAACTCACGATCAGTATAATCATTCAAAGCATATAATGAAGCCCACAAAGAAGCAACAGCAATAAAACCTAATGCAAAAATACTATAATTTATTTCAAATCTAAAAATATAATGAGCCATCATTACAGCTAACAACATGTTCAATAAACTTTTACTCCATTCAATCGGTCTTCCAAGTTCAAATAAACCAATTAATTTATCAAAAATAGTAAATTCTTTTTTAGATTCTTGATTAACTTGTAATTTTTTTTTAATTTGTTTTTCATTAATTTTATTTTTTACAGAAACAATCTTTTTATTTAATTTCTTTATTTTTTTATTTTTTAATTTTTTTATTGTTTTTGTGTGAAAAATTTTC
The DNA here is from genome assembly GCA_964550725.1 of uncultured archaeon. Lineage (GTDB taxonomy): Archaea > Iainarchaeota > Iainarchaeia > Iainarchaeales > JAAZKV01 > CAZKAC01. The sequence goes on along the minus strand of CAZKAC010000055.1, from coordinate 1,473 downwards.
TTTTTAGAATTTCTTTCCATCATAATAAAAACAATACATAAAAAGTATATAAATGTGCGCGAAGGTAAGAGTTAAATACTTCAAGATTGTTTTATTTTTAAATTAAGAATAATTAAAATTTTATTATTAAAAAAAATAATTTAAAGTGATTTTATGGCAAGAGTTTTAAAAAGAATAAAAACTGAAAAAGGAAAAAGTTCTGAAGCGTGGAAAAAAGTTGTTCCTTTATGGAAGGTTATTTTGCAATGGTTTGTTTTTTATTTAGCAATAAGAATGCCTGTTCCATGGAAAAGTTGGTGGTATTCCAAAACAGGGATTAAAATAGGTAAAAATGTTCAAATAATGCCTCTGGTAGCAACTGATATTTTTTTTCCAAATTTAATTTCAATCGGAGATAATGTTGTAATTGGAATGGACTCAATAATTATTTGTCACGAATTTACAGTGGACGAATTTAAATATGGAAGAGTAAAAATAGAGAAAGATGTTTTAATTGGAGCAAAGTCATTTATACTTCCAGGAATAACTATTGGTGAGGGAGCAATGGTTAGTGCACAAACAGTTGTTTATAAAGATGTTCCTGCATACACTTTAGCTTTTGGGAGTCCCCTACAATTTAAAAAAATTGGAAAATTAAATTCAAAAAAATAAATATGAATAAAAATATTATTTGGTGATTATATAAAAAATTCTAAAAATGTTCTTAAAGATAATTCAAAAAAGTTATTAAAAGGAAAAGAATTTGTTATTATAAAAGATAAAAAGTATTCTAAATCTAAACCATTAGTTTCAGTTATTATTCCAGCATTAAATGAAAAAGATTGGATTAAAAAATGTATTTTCGCTTTAAAAAAACAAACAATTTCTAAATCAAAATATGAAATAATCGTGGTGGATTCAAGTAGTGTGGATAATACAGTAGATATTGCGAAAAAATTTGCGGATAAAGTTGCAGTATGTGGAAGAATGGGGGCAGGACATGGGAGAAATATTGGTGCAAAAATAGCTGATGGAGAATATGTTGGATTTGTTGATGCTGATACTATTGTTTGTGAAACATGGGTTGAAGGATTAATTGAAGGATTAAAAAAAGGTATTGGAGTGATGGGGCCTTTTGAGAGTATTGAGAAAGATTCTCTTAAAATTGATTTATTTTTTATTTGGTGGAATTTTCAAGATTGGGCATCGTCATTAATTAATTTATCTACTTTTCCTGGATTTAATATGGCTTTGAGAAAAAAAGAATTTAATATATTGGGGGGTTTTAGACATATAACTGCAGAAGATTTAGACATTGGATTGAGGTTAAATAAGCGCGGAAGAATTATTTATAATTTAAAAATGAAAGTTAATACATCAAATAGACGATTAAAAGAAATTTCAATAATTAATTACATTTGGAATGGATTAAATTTTGTTATATTTGGGAAAAGTTGGGGGTGGGAAAAACATAGAAAGGACTTTTATGATTGA
>CAZKAC010000054.1:0-5790 GCA_964550725.1 uncultured archaeon | reverse complement strand
TGAAAAAAAACTAAATACAAAAGATATGGAAGAATTTATTAACAATTTTATTCTAAGTATTAAAAACTTAATAATTGCAAATATCAAAATGGACTGCTATTATGTTGAATAGTTTCCCTCACCATTTGTCTTAGTAACATTTTGAATTCTGGTTTTGTTTCTAATAATTGTGCAATTACTTTTTCTTCTATTTTTTCTTGTTCCCAAAATACTGGTTCGTCTTTCATAAAAGGATTATTTTCTTCTTTTATCATAGAAAAATATGCTTTGATACAATGTTTATAATTTATTTCAGAGTATGTTCCTTCAATTGATTTTAATGCCCACCCTAACCAATATTGTTTTACTGCATATGGCCATTCAAATGCTCTTGTTGTAAATATGTGTCTCAGGTAATGCATTGCTTGTCCTTTTTTCCAAGGAATTTGTGATTTTTTTAATGCTTTGTGAAAAGCTTTCTTTACTGATGGATAATTTACTGGAGATCCATCTTGTTGACAAAAGAAAAACGCATCTGGCCCTTTATCTTTGTTTGGTGATATTTTTGCCCAACCTTCAAGATATGGTTTTGCAAGAAAACTAATAACTGTTCTTGGCAATGTTTTGCTTTCAGGAAAAGAAACTATCAAATAATTGTTTTCTGCTTTTATGTGTTTATTTTTTATTGAAAGAACTTCACTTGTTCTGGCCCCAGTATCATTAATTAATGCTATAATTGCTTGGTCTCTAATAGTATATTTTTTTCCATCAAAATAAATTGCATCAATTAGTTTCTTTACTTCTATTTGTGAAGGTATTAAATCTCTTAATTCTCTTTTTGGTGGTTTTGGCATTTTTATTCCAATTAATTGAGTTGGTTGCTCTACTCCAAAAACAAATCTTAAGAATGCTTTTTCACACTTAGCACTTTTTTGTAAAGTACTATACTTTATTTCTTTGTTTTCATATTGTTTTAGCTTTATTTGCCACCAATCAACCATTTTTTCTTGAGATACTTTTGTAATATCTTCACAATCAACCAATAACAAAAAACGCCATACTTCTTGAATATTTTTCCAAAATGTCCCAACAGCCAATTCATTTCTTTTAATCCTTGAAATCATATCTTGACAATAATCTAACAACTTTTTTTGATTTGCTTTTGATAATTCTTTACCATTACCAGGATATTTATTTTCAATCAAAGCCTTAAGAAATTTTACAGAATCTTTTCCACGATTATGCGGATCAAATTCTAATTCAAAAACTTTCCAATCTATTTCCATTTCAACCACTACATCCTTTCCTATCAGTTAGGAATATTTAAATGTTGTGGAGTGGAACTGGTTGTACTGCTACACGGCCGGGGTATTAAATCTTTTAATTCGGTTTGAATACTATTTTCATTAACAATATTGTTCTAATAATGGTTAAAGAAATTATTAAACATTTGTTTTTTGGATTTAAAAAAGCTAAAAACAAAGCTTTTTATATGATTAATATCTAACTTATATCATGAAAAAAATAGCTTTTTTGTTAATAATTATTTTTTCATTATTTTTACTTGGTTGTACAACAATTTCTCCTGAACAAATAGCTATGTACAATTCTAATGTAAAACAATTTCTTGATGAATATCCTGATGCTGATATAACAATTAATTTGTATTCTGCTGAAAATGTTGATTATTTAAGAGAAATATTACCAGAATGTATGATTGTTGGAGATAATGATTATTATTTAGTAGAAGTAAATGATGTTAAATCAAATTTAAGATTAAAAGTGTTAATACACAAAGATTCACAAACAACTGTTTGTGCTCGCCAACAAGGAATTGAACAAACAGAAACTGGTGATGATGTTAAAGATGATGATTTAAACGACCAAGTTGATGATGTTCCAAATGGAGAATCTTTTGATTATTTGGTTGACGCAGAACCTTTTGGAATAATAAATGTTAGTAAGTTAGATGAACAAAATTTTTTTGAAGCCACAATTAAAAATAACACAAACACCGTTTTAGCAGTTAGAGGAATAAAATTTGGTAGAAGTAGTGCCAGTATTAACTTAATCTTAGAAAAAGGCGAAACATTTACTTTTAGAGATAATAAGTATTATGGCGAGTGTATTAACAAAAAATTTGTTATTCCAAAAGAAGAAATAGAAATATCGTATGATAGCCCAAATATTCAAGGAAGAAAACAAGTATTTCAAAAAGATTTAATTGGAAACTGTGTTCCAAATGATTTTGATGAAGATGCACAACTTTATTGTATTTATGAAAATGGTGTAGCACAAGGTTACCCAGATACTATTCAAGGTGCTACATATGATTGTTGTAAAGCAAGTTTAGAAGATGGACCGTGCCAAGAAAAAGGAAAATATTTGAGTAAAGCTTTTTGTGATGGAGTAACTCCAAGCAGAGAACTTATTGAATGTGATTATATGTGTGAAAATGGAGTTTGTATTGATGGGCCAGAAGAAAAAATTATTTTATTAATAGGAGAATTATCTTTGGGCGAACAAGTAGTATTTGATAATCTAAAGCCAACAATAATTCATAAAACTATCTCAGATTTAAATCAAAACATAGAATTATCTGATTATGATTTAATATTCATAAATCAATCACAAACAAGTAAAATAATACCAAGTTATTTTGGAAACGAAATTCAAAAATATGTTAATACTGGTGGAAAAATAATAATAATACAAAACTCTGGAATATATTCAAATGACCTTAATGAAACAATTGGTTGGAGTGCGAATTTTGGAAATACTATGCCTGTTGAATGCGTATTAGATATTAACCAACAACCAGCTTGTGCAGAAAACCAAGAAATTAATATTGTTGGTAGAATAAGACGTCAAGATGAGAACCACAAAATAATGCAAGGATTTGAAGTTGTGCCAGTTCAAGGCCAAGCACCATATAATTTAACTGTTTTTGAAGTTCAAACAAGTGATAGTTCAAAAGCAATAGCTTATATTAGTTCAGAAGATACTCCAAAAACTTATGTTGGAATAGTAGAAAAACAAGTTTTCCCATTTGGAAAAATAGTTTATTTTAATTATGATTCTGGATTAACACCGGGAATTTTACAAAATACTATTAATTATTTATTAGAATAAATAATCTAAAATTTTATATTTTAAAAAAGGTTATATTATGAAGACTCCATTAATAATAATACTGGTTTTTTTTGTTTTTGTTATTCTTGTTGAAATATTTGTTTTATTTTCTTATGGTTTTTATGGAGTAATAGACCAAAAAACAACTGATTTGGTTTTTATTGGAACCATGATTTTTTTCTTAATAATCTATGTTATAACATGGCAAGTTTTAAAGAAAAAAGAATCTAATAATGAATCCGACAAATAATTTATTCAATTATTTCGGCCATTTTTATTTTTTTGGTTAGTGTTTGAATCCATTCAATTGGGTGTTTTTGTTCGTATTCTTTTTCCCACAAACCATAATATGATGATATTTCTTTTATTTCTAAAAAAGCATTAAAACTTCTTTCAACAGAATCAGAAATACTTTTTCTATGCTCATAACCAAATTTATTTAGTATTATTAATATTTTTTTGTTTAGATTCATTTCTTGTGAAAAAGAATAATTTGGATTAAACATTATTGGGCCTATTTTTTTGTTTAAAAGAATTATGGCCTCTTTTGGTAATTCTTTTATTGAGTGTGAGAGAACAGCAAGAATTGTTTTTTCTGTGGATTCAAGAATAAAATAATTTTTCCAAATAATTTGTTCAAAAAAAAGGTTTACAAAATATAATTGAACTTTGTTATGAAATAAAAAGTATTCTTCTCCAGATAAAGATTTTTTTATCTTTTTAATTTCTTCACTTTTATTTAATAAAATATTGTTTGATTCAATCAATTTTTTTACTAAATCAACTTTTTGTTCAACATTTAAACCATAATATAATTTATTTATTTTTTGTTCATTCACACAAATCACCTTTTTTTATTTTCAAAAACAACTTCTTCTAACATAGAAATTTTGGATTCAATTAATCTTTGTTGTAAAATCTTAATCAGAGTATTTGATAAAAAACAAATAGTGTTAGCTTGGTTTGTAGAAATCTTATTCATTCTAACATCATTAATAGTTTGTTCAAGTAAATCAAGAACATTCTGACTTGTTTGAATACTTATTTTTTCTTTAGCTGGAGAAAAATTGTTTTTTAACCCATTCTTACCACCTAAACTATTAGATTCTCTTCTTTTTTCAACAATTTTTGGGTTAGTGCTATGAGTAAAACAAAATTCATCTCCTTTAATGGCCTTGGCCTCACAAACTTGACCATCTTTTTTGATAAAACTACATTGCATTAACATACCCCCCATAACTCAAGTAATAAATTATTTCTCCAAACAAACACTATGCTTTTTTAGTTTGTTAGCTGGAGTAAAATATTCTTTTTCAAAATTACTAACAATTGGTTTTTTTGTTTTTTAATTCTCCTAAAATAAGTTTAGAAAAATAGGCAGATTGTTTTGTTCCACACCCAAAGTTTTTTTCAATAGACTCCAATCTTTCCAAAATTAGTTTGTTTTGATTCGCAAAAATATATATTGGTTCATTATTAATTATTTTAAGAAAAATCTCAAAAGGTACTGGAACTGAACTTCTTAATTCAGTTCTTGTTTTTCCTTTTTTTGAATAAATCTTCAAAAGAGTGGTGTTTAAATCAGAAAAAAACAATTGATTTTTTGAAATACCAAAACCAAAAAAATCATTAAACAATTCAATATTTTTTAACTCAAAATCATTAATATCTAAAGAAAAACCAAAACGTTGATTTAAAGAAGAAACTTTATAATAAAAAGCCAGAATAATAGCATCAAGGCCAAAACCAATACTTGAACTAAAACAAATACTAACATTATTAGTTGTTTTAGCCAGAAAAGTTTTAACCTTAAAAAGAGGATTATCCTTGTTAGGATGATATTCAATTTCTTCAAAGGACTTGCCAATTGTTTTATCACACTTAATAACAAAATGAATATTTTGTGCTCTTATATTAGGAATACCGTGTTCCTTTTTTTGAAACAATGGACTTGGCCCATAGTAACCATTTAAACCTCTAAAATTGTTTAACAACAAACCATCCTTAGCCATCCTATTCATAGCAGTACGAACAGTATTCTTGTTTTGACCTAATATTTGGGCCATTCTTGTTGGATTTATTCCAGTATCATCATCTTCTAAAATATCTAATATTTTTTGTTTTAACGAATTATTTTCCTGCATTATCATCACCCACACACAAGGTGTCGCACTTTTTTGAGTTTTGAGAAACCCAATTCTCAATAAAAAAAACTCCTGAAATATTCAAAAATCTTGAAAAAGGAATTTCTTTTTCTTTACAAAATTTTTTGAACTCAGAATGCTTTTTTACTGGCAGAGTAATAGTTACTTGTTTAAAATTTTCACTCATTAGAATCACGCTCCTTTAACCACTCCAAAAATTGTTTATCATTTATGGCCGTTAGGTAGGCACTACCAATCCTTTTTTTAAATTCTTCTTCACACAATATTTCTTGGTTACAATTTTTACAAATTTTCATTATTTCACCTCAGAACTATTGATACCATCAATACTTTTAGAAAATAGCTATCCATTATGGATATTCACGAACTGTTTTGTTAATGTTTAAGATAACTACGCAATACTTATTGAGTATGGTTAACGTCAAAAAAACAGAGCATTATTCTCTTGAACAAATAAAACAATTGGCTTTTAGAAAATATAATCCTTCTGCAAGCCAAAAAATAAAACAAAAAA
>CAZKAC010000053.1:0-6033 GCA_964550725.1 uncultured archaeon | reverse complement strand
TGGCTCGGCTCAACAATTGTTCTCGGTTGGGGCGAAGGTCAGGAAACTTGTTATGCGACAAAAATTGAAAACAGGTATTTCCTTGATGTGAAATTATCTTCTTCAGGCGGATATAGTCAACTAGTAATAAAGAGTCCTCTGATACCAGATGCATGTAGGGGTAAGACATTTTCACAGGACACTGCTGACAACCAGAGCATACTGAAAGTGACTTGCTAAATCTGTAAAAAACGGTAATTTTCTAATTTTAGTGGGTTTAGAAGCCATTAAAAACACTAATTCGAGTGAAAACGTTACATTTATATACTTCATCCACACCAATACATACAGAACTTTGTTTCATTACAAAGTGAATGTCTGGTGATTTTTTTCATCATGCAAAAAAATTTGGAACGTGGGGGAATTTTTTTTGAATAAATTCTGGATAGTAGTGTTAATACTGACACTTTTAATTTCTAGTGTAAGCGCATTTCAGGTAAACACTTCAGAAAAAGTTGATGTTTATGAAAAAGGAATTTTTTATGTTGAGATAACAAATCCAACAGCAGAACTAAAAGATTTGGAAATAAATTTTTACACTCCTGCTGAAATAAAAATAAACGCTCCTTCTAAAATTGCTCCAAACACAAACATGACAGCACAAATAACAGTGTATAACAATTATGAATCTTACAGGGAAATGAATTCTGTTTTAGAAGTAAAGTTAGGGGATGAAATTGAAACAAAACAAATAAATCTAAGATTTTTTGCACAGGCAGGAATAGCAGATAATCCTTTGATGGGATTATTTGGTTTAGGTTATTTTGTTGGAGAATCAGCAAATTATACAATGTTTGATTGGGGAGCTTTTTGGATTCTAATAATAATATCTGCAATACTAATTATTGCTTTAGTTGCGAGAATATCGCACAGGGTATAATTTGGGGGAGGGGTGTTTTTATGGATGTGAATAATTTTTGTAAAATATTTGGAATAATTTTAGTATTATTAGCATACACAACTTTTGCACACGCAACTTTTTATAATTTTGATTGTTCAAACACATTTGATTGTATAATTCCAAACCAGTGTATTGGTGTAAACACGATTAGCGGACAAGTAAGATATGATACCTCATTAAACTACAATTTTTCTTCAAACGATATTGGAACTAATTCTTGTCAAATAACAGTTGAAACAACAGGGTATGGTCATCCTAGTCAGGCACAAACAGATGAAACAATTGAAGTTTATGTTAATGATTCATTAGTTGCAAAAACAGAAGACAACCATGCAAATGTTATAGATGAAGTTTATTGTGGTTTAGATTTACAAACATTTAACTCAAATGTTGAATTGCGCGGAACAAATACTTTAAGAATAAATTATAATGAAAGTGTTGGTCTTGTAAGGGTAAGAATGAATTGTCAGTTAGTTAGTTCATATTTTGATGTTTGTGAAAACAATTTAGCTCCTTTCATTCAGAATTTAAATGACAGAACAATTGCACACAATGAAACAATAAATATTGATTTATGGGAATATATAGTTGATTATGATTCTTATGATTATTTAAGTACACTAAATATTTCTTATTCACAATCAGGAAATAGTGTTTCTTGTAATTTTGATGGAAGATACTTAATTTGTGATGCCGTATCAACAGGAACAAGCACAATAACAATTAGTGCAACAGATTCATGCAACGCAACAACTTCACAATCTTTCCAGATAAATGTAACAAATGCTTCACCAGTATTGAGATTAACAAACCATGAAGTTGGTTGTACTCAAGACTTAAACAGATTAATTAATTTACATAATTTTGTTTTTGATGAAGATGTTTATTCTCTAGATTTTAATCTTATTCAATCAAATCCAAATGATTTAAATTGTTATATTGAAAACAATCAATACATTTCGTGTCAAGCTTTAACATGTAACGAATTAAGTTCAAACATAACAGTAACAGCGACTGACTCTTTTGGATTAAGTGATATTCAAACAATTGTATTTTCAATAAAAAACAAATCTCCAAAATGGAATAGTAATGTTCCAAACACATGCATAAATAATGATACTAACCGAATTTATGATTTGAGAAATTATGCTTCTGATCCCGAACAAGGGTCAGCATTAAACTTCTCACTAACACAAAACAATCCAACTTTAATGAATTGTTTTATTGAAGATTCATATTACCTTTCATGTAATGGTTTGAGCAATTTACATGGAGAGAACCAATTAATTCTTACTGCAACCGATAATCAAGGAGCATTAACTACAGAAGAAGTTATTATAAGTGCGAATTGTTTTGAGAATGTAATTTTTTCAACAGATGATATGGCTATTTGCATGGAAAATTTTACAACCTATTCAAAACAAATACAAATAGAAAATATTTCAAATCAAACAAAATGTTATGAATTTGAAACAGAGTTTGATATTGAAGGTGTTTTTGCAACAATAACTCCAAACAATGTTTGTGTTGCACCAAATCAAAAAACAAATATAATACTTAGTATAAATTCTTATAATTCACAAATGGATGATTATAAATTAAAATTATATTCAACTGATGGTTCACTTGAAATGAATTTTGATGTTGGAATAGGAACATGTACAAATTTTGATGGATTTTTTGTAGAAGAATTTGACAGAACTGTTTGCAGAGGAGAAAAATGGTCAATACCAATAATGGTAAGAAATACTTCAAATGAAACAAAAACAATTTCTCTTAATGCAGATAATTCTTACTTGTTACCATATTTTGAAAGAAAAAGTATAACACTTGATGCAAACACAAGCAGAAAAGTAAATTTAATAGTAAATGGAAAAACAGCTCCTCTTGGTTATTATTATATTGATTTAAGTGGAGATGCCAATAATTATCACATAAAAAAATTACTTGAATTAAAAGTAATTGATTGTTCAAACATAAAAGAAAGAACATTCATTTTAGAAGTTCCTCAAACATGCCAGGAAGTAAATAAAGGCGAAACATTCAATTCATATTTTACAATAAAAAGAACAAGAGACACTTGTTCTAATCCAAGAGATCCAAAAAATGTTTCATTCTTTACATATGGTTTACAAACAGAATTAGCATATAACTCAAAAGAAATTGAATGTTTCTATGAAGAAGTAATTGAATATTCTACATTTATAAACGAGAATGAAAATGCAGGAATACATTTTTTGAAAATAAAAGCAACTGATGGACAATTTGAAGAAATGAAAGAAGTGTGTATAAATGTTTTAGGAGAAGGTAGAGCACAATTTTTGTTAAAAACAACTCCAAAAGATATTATGCAAGGAACAACAGAAATATTTGAGTTAGAAATAAGAAACACTGGAGACTTTGATGAAGATTTCAATCTAGTTGCGAGTGGAATGGCTCAAGGAATAACAGTTTATTTTTCAGAACAACAATTCTCTGTGCTAAAAGGACAAACAAAAACAATTTATGTTGCAGTAACAGCAAATTGTAAAAAACCAATTGGAGACTCAAGCATAATAATAACTCTTCAAGGTCCAGAAGAATTAACAACTGAAATTAGATTTAATGTTGTTGAAGCAAAATATTCACAAAATTTAGAATTTCTTTCATATACTTCACAAATAATTACAAAATCAAATACACAATCAGAATATGAATTAATTCTTAGAAACAATACAAATCAAACACTAACAAATGTTGAAGTTTTGGTTGAAGGAAATCCAGAAGATATTAATTTTGAAAAGATAATTATTTCTGAAATAAAAGCAGGGGAAACACAAATAGTAAAAGGAAAAGTTTTTGTTGGAGATGTTGAAGGACTATTCACACCAAGTTATGTTGTTTTTACAGGAAACATAATAAACAAACAAGGATTCAATATTTTTGTTGATGAAAACCCTGAATCGGGTTTCTTTGGGGGATTTTTTGGACTTTTTGCAGTGGGAGCAGCTGATGCTATTGGTGGGATAGGCTTAGCATTACTTTTAATACTCTTACTATTAGGAATTATTTTATTAGTAACCTATTTACGTAAACCAGTGACTTACGAAAGATGGGTAGTGGGGGAATTGGATGAATAGAATACTTGGCTTAGCCATCATGTTGTTAATTTTAACAACAACTTTTGTATACGCAGGAACAATAGAAGGAAAATTAGCATTCGTAAATAGACAATGTGAAACAGATAAAGCATTTTATTCAATCTGTGCTGATTATGATGGGACATATAATGTTGATGTTATTGGACCAGCTTCAAAATGGGTTGCATTTGCACCAAAAACATTTACTTTAAATAAAGGCCAATGTCAAGAATTAGTTTTATTTGTTACTCCTGAATGTTATGCTAACTCTGGAACATATGATTTTAACATAGTTGTTTTAGGTGCGGAAAAATTTGAAAAGAAAATTTCTTTAAAAGTTATACAAGCACATGCACAATTATTAGAAGTTGTTCCAAGAGCAAATGAATCAAAAGCAGGTGAAACAAATATTTATGATATTAAGGTAACAAACACAAGTAATTATGTTGGAGAATTTGTTTTAACAACAAACAATATTCCTTCTTCATGGGTTTCTTTACAAGGAGAACCTTTTGTTTTAGCTCCATATGAATCAAGAGAATTTGAATTAAAAATAACTCCAAATTTTTCAACAAACCCTTCAATAGTCGACTTTACATTAACCGCATCAAATACTTTGACAGATTCAGCATCAACAATAAATTTAACTCAAAAAATTGTTGACTTCGTTCCATTCACAATCTATGGTTTACCATTAGATTCATTAGATTCTTTTGAAATAAATTCATGTTCAGAAACAGGAAAACAAATAGAATTTACAATAACAAACAATTCTTCTCATAGTGATGAATATAACTTAACATTTGTTGGACCAGATTCGGCAAAATTAAACAAAACAACAATAAATCTTGATACAAACGAATCAGAAAAAATAATTCTAACAATTGACAAAGATGATATTAATTCACATTTTTTTGGAATAAATGTTTATTCACAGAAATACAGAAGAACATTTGATGTGAGTGGAATAATAAATATAATTGATTGTTATAATATTTCACTGGAAAGAGTAAGCACTAATACTAGTGAATGTTTGGGTGATTTTGAACAACAATTTATTATAAGGAATCATGGTTTGTATGATTCAAATATTTATTTTGATTCTGAATATTTGGTTGGGGATTTTGTTACTGAATTAGAAAGTGGAAAACAAAAGACAATAATGCTTTATATGATGGCTGACAAATTAGGGACTAATAATATAGTTGTCCAAGCCGTAGACAATTATTCAAAAACAATAATTGATTATAATATTGAAGTTCTTGATTGTATATCTTATGATGTGAATATGGTTTTAAAAATAGAAACCGATTGTAACATTGGTGAGTTATTTCCTATAGAAATAAATAATAAAAGTGCTCTTGACATGACTATTGATTTAAATGCATCAGGAATAGATTTTATTAATTTTAGTAATAATCAAATAAATCTTTTATCGGGACAAAAAGGTAATTTGTATATGTATGTTCCACCTTCATGCGGAAAAGAAGCAGGAACATATGAAGCAAAAATAGTTTTTGATAATAATAAAGGTTTAGTAAAAGAAAGAATAGTTGAAGTTGTTCTTGTTGAAGGGTGTGTTCCAAAAGTAGAACTAGCTGATGAAACACCAATGATTCGAGAGGCAATATTTGATTTGAATTTTTATAATGATTCAAATTTACCAACAGAAGTATACAACATAACAATTGAAGGGTTTGATTTCAAATCAAACTTTCAACCATCAACATTACAACCATTTGAAGAGCAAATAATTAGTTTTGAAATAATTCTTCCTGATGGTTTTAAAGAAAAAATAGTTGATTTGAACATAATAGTTTCAACATCACTTGGAGAAATTCCATTAAACAAAAAAGTTCTTGTAACTAAGAGGCCTATGCCTTTAATGGGATTATTCGCTCTTGGAGAAGGGGTTGGAATAATTTCATTAATATTGTTATTAATTTTAATTGCTTTGGTGATTTATGCAGTTGC
>CAZKAC010000052.1:0-3287 GCA_964550725.1 uncultured archaeon | reverse complement strand
AACGAAAACCAACACGCATTATTGGTGCTGCGTTCACCAACGCAGTCATACACAACTTATCAACAAACGCACTATACCACTAACTTTTGTCCCAGAGTCTTTTTGTTCATTATAACTATCAAATATAAATAATAAAAAAACATATTATTCTTATGCAAATGAGAAAAAAAGTTGATGAGTATGTTGAAAGATCAGGTATAATAAAAGAAAAAAAAGAGTTAGAAGATTTGGTTAGAAAAGGATTCAAATCAATTGTTTCTCTTGAATCAATAGATCTTAGTTTACAAGCACACGCAAAAAAAATTGGTTTAAAAATATACAATATTCCAATTGATGATTATGAAGCACCCACTAAAAGAGAAGTTCTAAAAATAATAGCAATAATAGAAAAAACAAAAAAAAGTGGAAAAACACTAGTACATTGTCATCACGGCAAACAAAGAAGTGGAATAATATCAGCATTATACTTGGCCTCAAAAGGAATGCATCCTTTACAAGCATACCATTTGCATGATTATGGTATGAGTCAAAGACAAAAAAAGTTTTTGTTAGAAAAAGGAAATGATTTTAACCAATTGATAAAAAAAAATCAAAAGAAAAGATCCATAAAAAGAATTTGATTTGTTATTTAAAAATAATAATTGTAAAAATAAATATGTGAAAAATAAAAATTAGTGTTATTTATAAAATTTGTGATATTATTAAACAATATAATTAAAAATACTATAATAATGTATTATTGATATGGTTATTAAAAGAAAAAATAGTTATCCTCTTAGAAAAAATGTTTTGAAAGGTATTGTATCACATAGAAGTACAACGAGTGTTTTGAATAGAGGGAATAAAAGAGAAAGATTAACTTCTTTATATGAAGCAAAAATAGAATTTTTAAAAGAACAAGTAAAACAATCAAAAAGACTACAACAAAAAGCAGTTGGTAATAGAAGAGAAAAATTAAGAAATGCTCAAAAAGAATACGAATTACAATTAATAGAAATGGAAAAATTATTAAAAAACATAGACTAATTTTAATTTTTTAGTTTAAGAATTTAAAGTTTTTTTTAACAATCTAAAAGAAATTTTGAATTTTATTAAACATAAATTTTTTTCGGTTTTGGGACAAAAGTATAAAATCTAGGGTTTTTTTGTTTTTTTTGTCAAACCCATTAAATTAAAATAATTTTGTTAGCTGTATTAGTATGGTTGAAGCTCTAACTTTTGATGATATTCTTCTAATTCCAAATGCTTCAAATATTTTACCCTCACAAGTTTCTCTTAAAACAAGATTAACAAAAAAAATTTCTTTAAATATTCCTCTTATTTCAGCAGCAATGGATACTGTTACTGAATCAAACACTGCTATTGCTATGGCTTTACAAGGGGGTATGGGAGTTATTCATAAAAATCTTTCAATTGAAAAACAAGTAGAAGAAATTAGAAAGGTAAAAGAAAAAGCATATTATATTATTAGAAATCCAAAAACACTTTCTCCAAAAGATAAATTAGAAAAAGTTTTTGAATTAAGAAAAAAGCATAATATTTCTTCTTTTCCTGTTTTAGATGGTAAAAAAATTGTTGGAATTGTTACTAGCAGAGATTTGTTATTTGAGGAAAACAATACAAAAGTTGAGGATATTATGACAAAAAAATTGGTTACTGTTGATCATGAAATTTTACCTGATGAAGCAAAAAAAATAATGCATGCTAATAGAATAGAAAAACTTCCAATTGTTGATAAAAATAAAAATTTGAAAGGAATGTTAACGATTTTTGATGTTACTTCAAAAGAACAACATCCTAACGCTATTAGAGATAAAAATGGTAGTTTTATTGTTGGTGGCGCAGTTGGTCCACAAGATGATGAAAGAATAAAAGAATTAATTAATGCTGGGGCTGATGTAATTTTTTTAGATACTTCACATGGCCATTCCAAAATGGTTGTTGATGCAATTAAAAGGTATAAAAAAAATTTTGATATTGAAATTGTTGCTGGAAATATTGCTACAAAGAATGCTGCTGAAGACTTAATTGCTTCTGGTGCAGATGCTTTAAAAGTTGGCATTGGTCCTGGCGCAATTTGTACTACTAGAATAATTGCCGGTGTTGGTGTTCCTCAATTTAGTGCAATACAAAACGTTTCTGAAATAGCAAATAATTTTGATATTCCAGTAATTGCTGATGGTGGAATAAAATATTCAGGTGATATAACAAAAGCTTTGGCAGCTGGTGCAAGTAGTGTAATGCTTGGTAGTTTGTTAGCTGGTTGTGAAGAAACCCCTGGAAAAATAGTTTATATGAATAATAGAAAATTTAAACAATATAGGGGTATGGGTTCTTTGGGTGCTATGAAAGAGGGGTCTAGCGAACGTTATTTTCAACAGAAAAATGCGAAACATGTTCCTGAAGGAATAGAAGGGGTTGTTTCTTATAAAGGTTTAATTTCTGAAACAATATTTCAACTTTTAGGTGGTCTTAGGAGTGGAATGGGTTTAACTGGTTCCGCAACAATATTTGATTTGCGAACAAAAACTAGTTTTGTTAAAATTACTTCTTCAGGAAAAACAGAATCACATCCTCATGACATTCTTATTACTGAAGAATCACCAAATTATTCTTTAAAATAATTTTTGGAATTTTTTTGTTTTATTAATTATTCTTTTTAATCATTTAAACTATTAATTCTTATTTGTTTAATAATTTTTTAGCGAGTTTAGAATAATTTGTTTGTTTAATTATTTTTTTTACTTTTGATTATTATGCTTACTATTAGCATAATCAAGATTATTAAAATTATATTATTATCAGGGATGCTTGTTTGTGCTGGTTTTAAAATATTAACAAATTTTTCTAAATTACAATTCTCAGATTTAAAATTAACTTTTACTTGTTGTGGTTCATCAACCAAAAAACTTTCTTGTTGTCTTTCTTCTTTACAAGTGACTAGTCTTTGGCCAATTTGTATTTTATTATTATCAAAAAATAATAGTTCAGCTTCTATTTCTTCAAAACAAGAATACTCAACCACAATATTTGAGTCTCCTAAAACACTTGCTTTAAAAGATTTTATTTCACAAGAATCATCAATTTTTATACATTCATTTGAATTGGGTTCTTCATCTTGTTCATGTCCAAGTTTACAAGTCCATTCGCAAGTATTTAGTGTTCCTTGTTCTTTGTATGTCCAGGTTGTTTGTATTTGGCCTGGTAAGTATTCGCTTGCTCCTTTTATTGTGTTTTCTCCAGGTTCGTCTCCGTCACATGGTTGTGGTGTTGGAATACAATTGTTT
>CAZKAC010000051.1:0-6905 GCA_964550725.1 uncultured archaeon | reverse complement strand
AATATTATTGGTAAATCATTAGTAACAGCTCTTCTTATTTTCATAGTAAAAATTAAAGTATTTGTTCTTTTAAAACAATTCCAAAAAATTAGGCACTACATTTTAACCAAAATTCATCAAATAAATTTGAAAACAAGCAAAAAACAAGCACTATTTTCTAAAAGGGTGCGGGGTTGTGATAAAAGTCTAACAGAGAATTAGATTACTTTTTTAGTCTAATAACCATTTCCACACAGGTTTTATTTCTATTATTTTGCCATTTTCTTCTAGTTTATCTTCTTGATCTAATGTTAATATCAATCCTTGTTTTATTTTGTGTGTTTGCATTGCATCTAATAAACCTTGAACTTCTCTTTTTTTGTTTTTGTCGCCAAGAATTAAACATACTTGTATTGCACTAAGTTTTGCGTTTTGTTTTGTTATAAAATCACACTCTTTTTTCTCTTTGTGATAATATACTTTATCACAAGTTTTTGCCAGTTGATTCATTACCATAGATTCTAATTTTTTTCCATCATTAGGTGAAAAATTACTTGACAACATTGTTTGAAAACTATTATCCACTAAATAAACTTTTTTTGGATTTTGAATTCTTACTTTTGAAGAATAAGCAAATTTTTCAGTAGTTAATATAAAAAAAGTATCCTCAACATATTTTAGATATTGCGAAATTGTTTTTTTACTAGTCTCAAGCCCCTTGTTTTTTAATATTTTATGAAAATTATTTATTGAAAATAATTCTCCGTTGTTTTCTATCAAGTAATTTATTATTTGTTCTATTAAGCCAGAATTTTCTATTTTGTGTCTTTCAATTATGTCCTTGTAAAATATTGTTTCAAAATATGTTTTTATAAGTTCTCTTTTTTCATACTGATTTTTGTTTATTGTTGCTGGAAAACCCCCACCTGCGATATATTCTCTCAACAGTTTTATTAGTTGTCCTTTTTTGCTTGTAAATTCAGTAGTTTTTTTATAATCAAATCCTTTAAATCTTAAATATTCTTTAAATGTCAATGGTAATAATAAAGTACTTATATATCTCCCTCTTAATTCAGTAGCTATTTCTTTACTTAAAAGTTTTGAAGATGAACCTGTTACAAAAATAAAATACTTTTTTGTGTTATGTAATCTTCGAATAAATTTGCTCCATTCTGGAGCCGATTGTATTTCATCAAAAAAAAGATACTTTGCTTCTTTGCCGGTTATTTCTTCGTGTGCAATAAATAATTCATCTAACTCTTCATTTTTTAGTCCAGCCAACCGATTATCTTCAAAGTCAATAAATATTGTTTCTTCTTTATTATATTTTTGTGCTTCTATTAACATTAAACTTGTTTTGCCAACTCTTCTTGGACCAATTATTGCACTTATTATTTCTTTTGAAATATTTATTTTGGCATCTCTTTTAACCAAAACAATTGGTTTAGCTTCCTGCCATTCAGACAATATTTTCTTAAAAACCTCTTTTACCATATACTCATCATAAACAAAAACCCTTATAAAGTGTTTCTTTTAGGAAACACTATTAGCACAAAGTGTTTCTTAAAACTTTTATCAAAAACTCTCCACAATGGATTATATTACTAATAGAAACTATTGTCTATTGGCGATAGAAACACAAAACTGAAACAGAAAACGACGCAAACGAAACACAATGTTATAAATGCAAAAGCCCACTAAACAAAAAAGCATTCACACAAATACTAAACAACAAAACACAAGAAATAATCACACACCCTTCTAGATAATAGGATGGTTCTAAACCCAAATATTTTACAAAAAGAATTACTTTTTAACAAATTTTACTCCAATTTCTGGAATTGAAGTAGTTTCATTTAATGTTAATATGAATTTAATTATTCTTGCAACTTCTTTTGGATCAAGAGCATCACTTAAATCTTTTTTTATGCCAGTTTTTTCAAAAAAACTTGTGTTCATTTTTCCTGGGTGAATAGACATTACTCTAATACCATATTTTTCTAGTTCTAGTTGTAATGATCTTCCAAAACCAGTTAAAGCCCATTTTGTTGAATTATAAATTGTTCTTCCTTCTTTAGAATAAAACCCAGCTTGCGAATTTATTAAAAAAATTATTCCATTTTTTTGTTCTTTCAATTTAGAAACTACTGCTTTAGTAAAATTCATTGTCCCAGTAATATTAACATCAACTGCTTGTTTTATTTTAATAACATTATTTGAATCAAGTTCTCCCTCAATCCACACTCCAGCACAATTAATCACACAATCAATTCTTCCATATTTTTCTTTTATTTTATTAAATGCTTTTTCACAAGAATAAAAATCAGTAACATCACAAAATAAGCCTTCACAACCAATTTCTTTTGAAACACTCAAAACTTTTTCTTCATTATTAGACAAAATAACTATAATATTGTCAAAAACTAATTCTTCAGCAATAGTTCTTCCAAGACCATCACTTCCACCAGAAATAGCAATAACTTTTTTATCCATAAACTAAATATTCTTAGAAAAAATTAAAAACAGAACTAATCAACAAAAACACCATTTTTATACACTGAGTCTTCCAATTTTCATTTAGACAAAATAACTCCTTGATTAATTACTCCATTAGGGGTTAGTTTACATCTAAAAAATTAGTAAATTTCTTCAACTTCCACAGGCGAAATTGACAAATTATAGTAATCAAAATCCGTTAGTATATTAAAATGATTTTTAACCTTTCCTCCGAGAATGAACGAACCAATACAATCCACAACTTGTCCTGTGATTCTTGCACCTTCATCTAAATCAATTATTGCAATGCAATATTTTCCAAGTTAACTAAATGCTTCCGGACCACTATGAATTTGAGTAAATGAAACTATTTTTCCTTCACCACTTACTTCTATTTCATTAAATTCTGTTGAGCCACAAGTACACATTTTACCTTTCCCATAATCAAGGTCACTATAATTTAGATAAATACATTTTCCATTATTTCCACAATCAACATCTTTTTTACAAATTTGCCAGGGCCAAAAAGAGAAGTACACCCAAAAATAAAAATAAATAATCCTATCAATAATATTGATAATAATTTATTTTATTTCATATTTAACATAAGTATTAACCTTATTTATAAAATTTTGTTTAGCATTTTTTAGTTGTGCTTTCCATCGTTAAATAAAAACTTTCGTAATCTGAAACTTCTTGATAATCTCCTTTTCCTAATGATGAAATTTCTTTTAATATTTCTGATTCAAAGTCTTGGTTATCTCCTTCTCCAAATACTCCAACTGAACTAATAGTTGTTTTTTCTCCAAGAGCTTGTGAAATTTTTAAAAAGTTTACATCGCTTTGACCATCAGTAAGAAGAATTATTCTTTTTTCTGTTGAAGAGAAATTTTTTGCAACATCTAAAGAACCTAACAATGCCCTTTCAATATTTGTTCCGTCTGAGGGATAATATCCAAAGCTTTCTTTTACAAGATCATTATCTTCTACTCTAAAAATAAATTCTTTTCCAATAAGACTTTTTATGTCTAATCTTTCCCAAGAAATTTTATCTTCTTTTCTAACTCCTATTAGGGAGTCCCTACCAAAAGGCATTAGAACATATCTTGTATTTGAAGAAAAAGAATCTAATAAATCTTTTAAAGCTTGTTCTTGAAGAGTTTCTTTACTTATATTTGGTGAAATAGCACTCTTACCATCCATGCTTCCAGAAACATCAAAAACAATTATTGCAATTTTTTCTTCATTACAAGAATAAGGAATATCTAGTGTTGCTTTTCCAATTTTTAATCTATTAATTGGAGATAAATTAATTTTTTCTGAAGAAAAATCAAAGTTTTGGAAATACACTGAATTAATTGTGTTTGATTTTATTGGTTTTAATATATTATTTTTTCCAGAATGTAGTTCTACTGGAGAAATTGACCTAATTTTTCCACTTTCAAACACTAAAAAACCATTTAAATTTTTAGAATATTCGTTTGAAACATTTATTTCTGTTTCTAATCCTGCTAATGGAAGGTCGCCAATAACAATTTCCTTTTTTTGTCCAAAATATTCTGAATTAAAATCTTCTTGGTGTAAACAAGTGTCTTGTAACATGATTTTTATTTTTGATAATGCTTCTCCTCTACAAATCAAAGAAACTTTTTCAGTATTTGGCGTAAAATATGCTTGATTAGTATAATTGTAATTTAAACCATCTAAACGTGCTTCAAAATTAACTCCTGACAAACCAAGTTGATTTAAAAAGTTAATTTCTTGTTGTTTATTTTTAGAATCAATTTTTTCAAGAGGTTCAAAAATTAAAGGATCATTAGTTTTATATTTTGCTTCTTCATTATTTGAAGAAATTATTTTTTCAAATTCCCCATTATCCAAATATTTTATTTCTGCAGTTGTTTTTAATAGAGCTAAATTTAAATCTTTAAATAAATCTTTAGAATAACCAAAACTTTTTATTCTACCAAAAGAATCTGTTAAGATGCTTGAATACTCATTTTCAATTTTTGTATTGGGGAAATATATAGGGTAACCCATTTCAGAGAAATCTTTCATTTTGTTAAAAATAATTTTTTCTGTTGTGGTTTTTTTGTTTTCATCAACAATTGTTACATTTGAATTTTCTAAAAAATTATTCAAATAAGTATTATCAATCTTTAAATCAAATATTTTTTTTTCTTCACCATTAAATAAAATTTCACTATGGGTTTCTTTAATAGTTATTAAATTTTGGTTTTTATCATATTTTTCATAAGTCTTTTTTTTGTATTTTTCTCTGGAAATGAGTTCATAATAATACGTTATAGAATAAGATTCACCATCATAATAGGAAACACTTTCTTCAATTGTAGTTTTTCCTAAAGTTGGATTATTAATTATTATTTTTGTTTGATTTTTTTGTGAAGTATATTCAACATTTGAATCTTTAAAGATAAGTTTTGCTAAAACAAGATTATTGTTGTCATCAAAAAATGCTTCAACAGATTCTCCAATTTCGGGTGATTTTAAAATAAGCTTTTTTTCTTCAGGTAAATAAGAAATGTTTTGAGTAATTGTTTCGCCATTAATTTTTGATTTAAGCTTTTTTTCTAAAGATAAAAAATCTTCTGAATAATTGTATTCTAGAATATAATCTTTCCCCTCTTTTTTTGTTAACTCACCATCTTTACCATAATAATAATTTTCTTCAAAATCTTTAGTTTTAATTTTTTTTATTTTTCCTTCTTCAAAAAGTAATTCTTCATCATCAAAAATAATTTGTCCCCCATAACTAGCTTTTAATTCGTCTTCTTCAGAACTAAAATAAAATATTGGTGGTTTTTCTGAAATTTCAGAAAATTTTTCAGTTTGATTTTTTGGTTTATCATATCTTTCTGAAATTCTTAAATATGGAAGCAAAGACTGATTTATTTTATCTCCAATTTTAAATTTGATAGCATTATTTCGAGTAATTTTATTTAATATGTCTGCTGCGCTTGGATCAATTAACATTGAGTATCTAGACCAAGAATTACCTGCAGGATAAACTCTTGAAAGTTCTCCTAAAAAATAACCTGTTTTTTGTGCGCTGCTTGCGGTTATTGAAGTTATATTTGTAGCGGACTTTGGAATTCCAGCATAATCTTGAATTTGTTTAAAAAAACGCGAAGCAATGTTTGAGGGAGTTTCTCCATAAATTCCTTTAACATTATCAAAAAAGCTTGTTGCAGAAGCCATTTCTGTTTTGACTTTTGTATAATCTCCAATAGATCCAAGAAGATGTGCTTCATAAATTCCTGTTTTTCCTTTAGGCACAAGTATTAATTTATCACCAAAAGCCCGACCCCCATGGTTTATTGCTTTTTTTAAAGCTTTTTTTTCCATGCTTTTTAGTATTGTGTTATTTATTAAAGGGGCTACTTTTTTTGTTAATGGGGATTTTAAAATTGCGTTTTTTATTGCTCCGGCGGTTGCTTTATTTATTAAAGGCAGCATAGCTATTCCAGCAAGAATTTTTTCAGATTTATCCGTATAGGGGTTGAAAATAACCCATAGGTTATTTCCCCAATCAATGGGTTCAAAAAATATTCCTGCAACATCAACAAGAATTCTCCATTTTGATTCCGTGAATTTTTTATTAAAAACTATGTCCACAAAACTTCTTTCAAAAGGGTAATCACAATTCCACCACGAACCAATAATGTCAATATCTCCAACATAATACTTATTTTTACCAGAGCCAGTTAATTTAGCAGTCCCTTTAAGAATCCATTCTCCTTGTTTTGTATCATAATACCATAATGGTAGTTCTTTTGGAGCGTCACCATTTTGTGAAACTTTAATTTTTATTTCCACATTTTTATCAATTATTTCTAAATCTTTTCCATCTTTATCTTGAACTAAAATTTTTGCAAAACCAAAACTTTCCAAACCATAAGTTGAATCATTAAAATCTGCGACAAATTCTCCAGGAAAAGCTTCAATATCTTTTGGGTTTGATGGATCCAAATAAGTCATAGAGATTTGAATTTGTTCAGGATAAATTATATTATTACCATCTCTTACTCCAAAACTATTTTCATCAAAAACCATTTCTGAATTATAAAATTCAGCTCTTGTTCTTCCTCTTTTGTTTTGATCAAATTTTTTAAAAGGTTCCATTTCAGGCATTAAAATTTTAAAATAAATTTTTGATTCGTTATCTTTTGGAATAACTTTATGAATTGGAACAAAACCTTCTTTTTCAAAATTAATTAAATGTCTTTTTTTTGGTTCTAAGAACAATTCATATTTTCCAGAAGAATCAGAATAAGTTGTTGCTCCTCCAGAAAAAACTTTTACTCCTTCAATAGGCAAACCATTTTTTTGGTGTATATATCCATAAGCAATTGTTTTTGGTTGAAGTAAAAACCAAATAAATCCAATAATTAAAATTAAAATAATTATTC
>CAZKAC010000050.1:0-5470 GCA_964550725.1 uncultured archaeon | reverse complement strand
TTTTCTTTTTTAGTTTAAATAAAAATAATAAAATTGTAGTCATTAATAATATTGATATAAAAAGATATATTGCATTCCAAACACTATTGAAATCTTCTTCAAATAATTCAGGACTTAATCCACTAGAATTTAATGAGTGTGCTACAAATAATCCAAGTATTTGAGTGATAATAAAAATAATTAATAAAATAAATAATGCTTCATAATTTAGATTTTTTAAATTTTTTTGTAATTCAAATTTATTTTTTTTAACTATTTTATTTTTTTGAAGTTGACATTCTTTTGATTTTTTTGTATTAGTTTTTATTTTTTTATTTTTTATAATTTTATTTTTTGAATTATTTTTCATAATACAATTCAGTAAAATGAGTATTTAATATTATCTTATTTTTTTTATTATCTTATTTTTTTTATTATTTTTATTCAGAACTATTTTTCCTTGTAGGTTTAACATGGTGGTGGCGAGGTTTATAGATTTCACCTTTTCTTTCTAGTTCTTCAATTGCCCCCATTACTTTGGATTCATCAATTCCTTTTTCTTTAGCTTCTTCAATTATTTGCTCGATTGGAATCATATCTACTCCTTCGTTCATACCTTCTTTTACTAAATGTAGTACGGTTGTTAATGCATTTTGTTTAGAGTGGGTTGTTCCACTTGTAACAATATCAATATCAATTTTTCCAGTTTCAGGATCAGTAACAGTGTCTTGTAAAGAAGCTTTTACTAATCTTATTGCACGATTTGCATCAGTATTTTCTACTATTGAAGAAAGTCTAACACGAGCGCTGGCTTCAGAAAGTCTTACTAATCCTTCTAATTGTCTTGCTGTTGCAGCATATGCTCCTTCATTTCTTCCTTGATCACGTAGTGAAACATAAAAATCGATTATTGTTTTTGTTGCATCATCAGATAATATTGGGAAACATTTTTGTCTTGCAAAAGAAACATATTTTCTAAATAATGAACCATCAATTATTGGAGTGGTTATTTTTTCTATTTCATCTTGTTCTTCTTTTTTTAATGGTATTCCTGTATATTCAGATTGTCTAAGTTTTTCTCCACTTTTATGTGTTTTTAAAATGTGTTCTGAAATTTTTTGATCTAATGTTCTATCAAGAACATCTCTTATTGTAAAAAATAAATCAAATCTTGAAACTAATGAGGGGGGTAAATTTATTTGTTCCATAAATGGAGTAAATGGGTCGAATCTAGAAAATTTTGGATTTGCTGCTGCAAGTAACGAGGTGTCTGCTTTAAATCTAGTAACTATTCCTGCTTTTGCAACTGAAATCATTCCTTGTTCCATTGCTTCGTGTAAAGCACTTCGGTCTTCAGCATCCATTTTGTCTAATTCATCAGCCATACATACTCCACCCGAACTTAAAACAAGTGCTCCGGCTTTTAATGTCCACCCTCCTTCTCCAAATTCATCTTTGACTGCTGATGCAGTAAGTCCTACTCCTGTAGAAGTTTTTCCAGTAATGTAAATACTTTTTGGAGCAATTGAATTAGTAGCCTGTAATAGTTGTGATTTTCCACAATTGTGGGATATTATTCCGTTTGCAATAAATCTATGTGGTCCTGGAACTTCAATATCATAAACATCTTCACAACCATGTTCAATAATTTTTTTAATTTTTTCACTTCTTTGTTGGCCAAATCTTTCATGAAGCATGGCATTTTTGGCAGCTTCAATCATTTTTTTCTTTTTCTTGTTTGAAACAAAGCCTATTTTCTTTCCAAATTTTTCGATTGAATCTCCTCTTCTTATCATTAACGCATCTTCAACAATTCTTGAGTGTATGCTGAATCTTAAAAGTAAAATTTGTATATCTCTGAGCAACTCGATGTTCTTTGCTTTTAATGAAACAGACCTGCTTCCTCTTCCCTTGCTGAATACACACCCATCAGCTTCATAAAGCCATTTTAAAAATTCTGAGACAACTTCGTTTCCTGATTCCATTATAATTTTTGGAACTCTTTTTTCTCTTAGGAAAAGCAAGTTGTGTGCAACATCTTTTGAATGTAATCCAACTCTCGTTAATGGTACTTTTTTTCCTTTATCAACTTTTGTTGTTATGGATGGTTTAATTCCAAAAAGTTTTTTGCATATTTTAATCAATTTTGGAACTATGTCTTTTTCACTTTCAGAAACAACAAAATAAGCTTCTTTTTCTCTAACCCATCCATCTCCAAGCATATATCCTAAAAGGGCGGCTAATTCAGGAGTTGTTTTTTTTGGGAGAAATCCATTAAACTTAGGACCTTTTGTTCTTCGAGCATTTTCAAAATTAGTATCAGTATATTTTTTTATTTTACAAGGTATGCTGGTAACAACTGCTAATTTATCGCCGATTTTAAATTCATCAAGTCTTTTCCAAACTCTTTCAATCTTTCCATTTTTTGTTTGTAGACATAGAAGTGGGTGATCATAAGTTCCTTTTATACTTTTTCCGCTTTCGGTAATTATTTCCATTATTTTTTTCTTTTTGTAATAAAAAAATGTTGTTGCTTTACTCCTTTTACTTCCGCCTTGACCAGTTAAGACAGAATGATTTATTTTTTGTAAATGATGCTCTCCAAGTTCATCAATTCTTTTGATTGCACCGTTTCCTAGTATTATTCTTTCACTACCTATAAGACAACCAGGATCACCAATTAATAAAATGTGAGCATTACCTCTTATTCTTTGATCATTTGGAAGGTATTTTGTGACTCCCCCAAACAATTGCAGAGCAATACTTTCTTTTACAGTTTCATGTCCATAAATTGCTGGGGCAATACTATCAATTAGCATATTATATATTTTGGGATTATTTGCTAATCTTTTTATTTCATCTTCTTCTTCTTTTGTAATATCAATTTCTTCAAATTCTTTTTCAGTTTCTTCAAGATAATTTGCTTCTAAAAATCTTCCATATACTACTTTTTTATCTTTTTGAGGAGGGATTAATCTGAGTACTCCTGAAAATTTTGTTTTATCTCCTGCAGAAATTTTATTTACTAAATCATCACTGACATAAACATCAATATATGTTGCTTGTTCGTTTCCTTTTAATTTTTCTAAAGGTTCTTGGATTTGTATTTTTTGATAATCAATAAACTGGGATTGTTCTTCTATTAATTCAAAGTCACGATGATGACATTCACACATGGAGGGTTGTTTAATTAGTTGTTTTGATTGTGGGATTCGGTAAACATTTCCACACCGAGTGCATTTCCAAACAGCAATAGTTAGTTTTGGTAAAACATCAGTTATTTGTCTTACTACTCCTTCAATACAAATTAACCTATTTAGGTGATTTGCACTTAATTTTTTAATTGCGGGTTCTGAATCTTTTGGCAAATTATTAATTCTAATATGGGGTTTGAATTCTTCGATATTTAATGAAGGCACATCTACATTTTGTATTGCAAGATGTGCTGCTTCAAGTAATTTATCAGGGTTATCAATTAATTCATCTGCTAATTCAGGATTAAATTTTTCGAGTTTTTTAAAATCAATAAGAATAGTTCTTTTTTCAGGATATTGTTCGATTATTTTTTCAATTTCTTTTCGATATTCTAAGTTAAAAAATTCTTCAAACATTTGGACAAAAGGGCTTCCATTTTCTTTTTCAAGTTCTTCTAGATTAATTTCCATTATTATCACCAAAATATTGATTTTTAATTTTTAAAACCTTTACATTGTATTGTGCCGGTGTGCTAATAAAATAAGTGTGGGAATAGGATTAATTAATTTAATCAACTAATTTATTTTATAATCTATAGTAATAGGTGTGGGTTAGATTAATACTTTGTTAGTTTGGTTTTCTAACTTTGTCAATATTTTCATTTATTCTATTATTTCTTTGTTTATTGCAATGGCTGTTTTTGTAAGTTCCATTGGTTTAGCATTTCTTCTATCTGTATCAAATCTTATTCCATCCCCATGTTTTCTTGGGATTATGTGGAAATGTAAATGAAAAACAAATTCCCCCGCAGCTTTTCCTTCATTCCTTACAATATTCACTCCATCTGCTCCTGAAACTTTTTTTATTGCCGGAACAAGTAATTTAATTGTTTTTATTAATTCAAATAAAGTTTTATCATCACAATCAGTAATACTATTGAAGTGTTGTTTTGGTATTACTAAAGTATGTCCTGATAATTTACCGGCTGGATTTATATCCATAAAAGCTAGTATATTTTCATTTTCAAAACAAATAGCGGTTGTAATTTCTTTTTTTACGAATTTACAAAATAAACAATTTTTTTCAGATTCCATTTTATCCCAACATATTTTTATTAATATTATAACAATATCTTTTATTAATATATCAAAATGATGTTTTGTTTTTTTTTATTGTTTTTTTTTATTTTTCGTTGATATTTTTTTATTGTTTTTTTTGGGTTTTTTTTTATATTTTGATTGTATTTGAGTTTCAAATTTTATATTATTTAGAAATATATTTTGTAAATTCACTTAAAACTTTTTTTGCGATAGCTCTGGCTAGCTTTTCATTTTTTTCTCCACGCACCATTATTTTTCCTGAATGAAAAATAGAAACTGTTTTTTCATTTATTGTTAAAATAATTAAAAATTTTGATTGCATTTGAATTTCAAATTTTGTATTATTTGCAAATTCATTTAAATTTAATTGTATTTGTTTTTTTGGAAAAAATTCATATGCTGTTCCTCTATTGCATGGTTTTCCACTAAAGTCATCTAAAAGTAATGTCATAATTTTTCAACTCTTATTTTTGTTAATGCATTTTTGACTAGTTTTTTCATATTGCATTTTATTTCTTCAAATTTAATTTTTTCTAGTTTTGTTTTTGTTTTTGGTTTTCCTGTAGCTAATGCATCGCAAACTTCTTCTCCACATGATTCAGAAAAAAAATTATTCTTAATACTAATATCAGTAATTTCTTGTTTATCAAAAAACATTAATGGTTGTAATATTATTATTTTTACTGAATTATTTATCGAATTAAGATTACTCATTGTTTGTGAACTTACTTGTCCTAAACTTTCCCCAGTAATGAGATAATTAATTTTTTTTTGTAACGCAATTTGTTCACTTACCATCATCATAAATCTTTTTATTAAAACAAAATAATATTCTCTTTGTGTATTTTCAGCAATTTCTTTAAATTCATTTCCAGCTTCAACAACAATTAATTGGTCTAATCCTAATCTTTTAGCAGCTTTTTTTGATTTTTCTTCAGGTCCAGAATCAGTAAATGGTTCTTGAGAAAAATGAATTGCTTCTAAATCAAATTTTTTTTTTGAAAGTAATCCTGCGACAGGGCTATCAATTCCTCCACTTAAAAGTAATAATGCTTTTTTAGTCATAATTGAATTTAGAAAAAGATATGTTTAATTAGTTTGGTATTTTTGTTTTTGTGAGCATTTTTTTAAAATAAATTTGTTGAGCTAAAATTTGTTGTTACTGGATTTATTAAATAATTATTTGATTAAAATTT
>CAZKAC010000049.1:0-27780 GCA_964550725.1 uncultured archaeon | reverse complement strand
TTATTGTCTGTTAAAAACTTGGTTTTTGTGTAGTTTTTGACTTCTTTGTTTTGAAAAAACACTCTTTGTGTTTTTTATTTTTACTAAAAAGCAAAGTTTTTCTACTAAATGGAAAAAGGTATTAACTTTAATAGGATATATTTCATTCATAAAGGGATCACCATAAGTAGAAGGACAACCTTCTATTTATGCCTTTATAAAGGATTTCTACAAAGCTTTAATTAAAACTTTTTGTTATTGTAATTTCACCATTTGCTGAGGTGTATGTTGTTTTTAATGAAATTTGAGATATATTTGTATCGTTTGGAAGATTAAATGTAATATAATATTGTTTATTTAATTCATTTTGGATTTCTGAATAAATTGCATTTATTTTATTTGCTTCACTTGATTCAAAAAATTGTCCTCCTGTTGAAGTTGCAATTTCTTTAAGTAATTCTTTTTCATATTTTGTGTTTTCCATGGTTGAGTACCCAATCAAATATATTGGAATTTTTGATAATTTTGATAATTCTATGATTTCTTTTTTAGTAAATTCTCCAGAATTATTTGCTCCGTCAGTTAATACAATAATTGCTTTTCTGCCTGGTTGTGTTAATGTTAAGTTTAGTCCATTGTATATTCCATCATAAACTGCTGTTGATGGGCCGGCAGTAATTGATGTTATTTTTTTATTTAAATATTCTTTTGAATTTGTAAATCCAGTTATAATTAATGATGTTTTTGCAAATGCGATTACTGCTGCTTCATCATCAGGTCTTAAATTTGAAACAAACTCATTTAATGTGTTCTTAACATGAGTTAATGGTTGTTCTTCAATTGGTAATGGGTTATATGGTTTGTCCCAAATCATACTATTACTTCTGTCTATTACTAATCCAAAATTTAGTTTTTCAGTTGTTTTTGATACTAAAGTAAATGGTATTTTTTCATTATTATAAAAAAGTTCGAAATTTCCTTGAGTCAGTAAGTCAATTAATTGATTTTTATCATTTTTTATTAAAAAGTATATTCTTGGGTTTGTTCCAGTATCATCAAGTTGTTGATAAATTATTTCAAGTGAATTTGTATCTGTGTCTGATAAATTTGAATAAGGGCCACTTTCAGTACATCCGAATAAGATTAAGCTTGTTATTAAAATTAGTAAGATAAAGATTGTTTTTTTGTTCATCTGTCCTTATTTAGGCTTTTTTTATATTTAAATGTTTGGGTCGTGTAGGCTTTGCACTTAAAGTCCATTTTGCATTTAAAGTCTAAATCCTGCACTTTTAGTCGTTCAATTTAACTACTTTAAATGCAAAGCCCTATTGGTTTTTGGTTTACTGAGTTTAAAAGTTTGTTTGTTATTTTGGTATTTGCTAACTAGTTATGTCTTTTATTTATTTTAATGTGAGTAATTTGTCCATCGTGCTTGTTGTGGTTATGCTCTCTTTGAAAGTAAATCCAAATAAGTCTTGTGGGAAAGAATTAATTATTAGGGGGTAAATAAATTCAATTGAAAGTGCTAAAATTAGTGCAATAATTATTAGTGTGAAAACTTTTTTTCCATCTTGTAAAAAATATTTTTGTATTTTAAAATCTTCTTCAAGTGATGTTCCAAGAATTGCTCCTGCGTATGCTCCAAGAGTTAGGGGTAATATAAAAATAAATATTGAAGCATCTTTGTTTGCTCCCATTGATAATCCATAAAAAATATAGATTAATGGCAAGGTGTAGGAAAAAGCCAGTATTCCAAACATAAAAAAACCAAGTGCTAAAAATGTTAAAGGCATGTATGCTAAAAAATTAGGCATTGGATAATAAAATGAATAAATATAACTTAAAAACATTAAAATTAGGCTGATTAACATTATTGCTAATGGTTTCTTTTCCATAAAATCACTTTCCAAACCCTTTTCTGATTTTTTTATTTTACTAATGTTTAATATGTTTTAAGTAATTAATAAAGAATTCGTTAAAGGATTATTATGTTATTTTCTTTTTAGTTTGTTTATTTTAACAATTCATTTTCATTCCAAACAATACTTGAACCATCTTCTGTAATGCATGCAACTCCAGCATTTACTTTATCAATAATATCGTTTAGTTTAGGTATTGTGCTTGTTGATATTTCTATAACTGGGTTGTCGGTTGTTCCGCCAGAAATTGTTCTTGGAGTAATAGTTCCTGTTTCTCCACCAACATATGTTGCATTATAAGTTTGTTGTTTTTGTCCTGAAGCTGCAATTAAATTTACTCCTTGTGTGTAATAATAAATTCCTTTATATGTTTGTGCTGTTTCTGTTTTTGGTAAATTAGCAATTAAGTATGATGTGTTTGCTCTTGGGTTAACTTCTCTTATTTTTTCAGCACTTCTTTGATCAGTTGCAACTCTTACTCCTAATTCGTTTCTCCATGTAATCAAATTTGACGGATTTCCTGCAGTTGTATTGTAAATTAATGCTGTTTCTCCTGCAGTTGTTGAAACACTTATTTTTATAGGGACTCTTTTATAGAATTTTCCTCCTGAATCAATTATTGTTGGTGCTGTAATCACTGCATTTGTTCCAGATATTTCTTCAATAACAAAGCCATTCTTTAACAAAACATTCTTTTCTGCATTCTCTGCATCAGTAACTTTGTCTCTTTTTGTCATTGTTTTAATTTTTGCTGTTTTATTTTTAGTATCACAATAATTAAAATCAATTCTTGTTTTATATTGTCCAACTTTAACCGAAGAATTATTAAATTCTAAGTTATAATCATCATCAACAATAAATTTTTTTAGTAAGTTTTCACCAGAATCCAGTGTTAATTTGCCAGCCCAATTAGTGAATGATTTTGCATTTGCTTCACTAAATTGTATTTGTGTTAATAATAAATCATTATTTGTTTGTGTTATTTCAGAATCAAACATTGCTAGTTTGTGTATTTCATCCAGTTTAGGGTTCGCTCTGTAAACTAATTCAATCTCTTCATTATTAGTTGTGTTTTCTTTAACAGCTTTAATTATTGTTATTTGTCCGTCTCTTGCTAACCATTCGAATGCTTTATTTATTAGTGTTACTTCTTCCACGCAAGGGCTTGTGATTTTACATGGTTCACCTGCTTTTTTACAATCGTCAGTGTGTGCGTTTTTAATCATTATTTTATAATTTTTAACAGTCATATAATAATTTCCTACAGTGTCTTTTGCTGCACCTAAATCTTCAAACATTTTATTATATTTTGTAGCAGTATTACTACCAGTGTTTGCTTTAAATCTTACTAATACTGAATCATCAGTGATTTTTTCAAGAACATTCAACATATTTGGTATTGATTTATCTTCTTTTTTTCCATCTAAATTATATGGTTGTGAAACAATTGTCTTGTTTTCTCCAATAAAGAAACTTATTTTACCTGTCACTTTACTGCCCTCACAAGTATTAATATTCATTGTTTTTGCTTCTTTATATAATTCTGAAAGCATTTTACTTCCGTTAGAATTACAATTAATTGCATCCTTATTTGTGTTTAATTTTTGAGTTATATTTCTGTATTGTTCTAATAAATAAATTTGTGTCTGGTCGTGTGTACAAAAATATCTAGTACAATCAAGCACATCTCCTAATTTGTTTTGTGCTTCTCTATCATTAATTCTGTCTTTATTAATTAATTCAAATCCAAATGATTTTGCATTTGTTGTGCATGTTCCTGTTGTTTGTGCAGTTGTTTTCATTTGTTCAATATCTGTTCTTGAGAAATAATTAGGGCATGGTTGTCCTATTTTCTTCATCAAATCATCATAAGAAATATCTTTATTAGCCCTTAATTCAGAATTAATTTTTTGTTCACATTGTTCTCTTTCACTTGCTTCTTGTGTTGTTGTTTTTGCACAAGCATCTTTATTAATAGTTGAAGGATCCACTCCTTGTTTTATAACCATTATTTTTAGTGGCCAATAAACTTCTGCGGAATCAAAATTAATTGCTCTTCTTAATTTTGCTTTTACTGAAGTTTCAATTATTACACAATCACTAACCATTCCACTTCTATCTACTTCAATCATTAGGTTTGGTCCTCTGTTATTTTTCAAAACTGAACCGGTGGTAGTTCCTTCTACTTTAATTTTTACTCCGTCAATTTCACTTGGTCCACTTAGTTGTATTCCGCTTAAAGTATCTAAGTATCCACAATTTGCTTTTGCAGTCATTCTTGAATCATTCTTCACTGTTGGTTGTCTTGTTTGAATTGTTTGTGGTGGTCCAACTCTTACTGCTGGTGGTTCTGCGATGTGTATAAATTTGATTCCACCAATCCATCCTTCTCCTTCAGGAAGTGCACCCTTATATTGTGGTGCTTTTTTATTATAAAAATCAATTAAATTTAATGCATTTTCATTTACACATTCAGATGGGTGTGCGTTTGGATCTCCCCAATTAATTGCAGAATCAATGCTTTCAGTTATTCTCCATGTATCTTCTACTTGTACTGGGAAAGTCATGCATTGTGTTGAACCGTATTGGTTTGTGTATTGTACTCCTAATTCTCCATAAACACGAGTTCTTGCATCGGTTTGTGTTGCCCAGTCTCTTACTGAAGCTAAATTTGCAAATAATCCATATTGGTTTGTTTTTTGATCAAATAATTTTCTTTGTGGAATATATGTTGCACTTGGTCGTATTTCAAAATCAATTGTTTCTATTGTTCCTGTTGCTCCCAAACTTGTTGACCTGTTTCTTACTCTTATCAAATCAATCATGGTGCAATCATTTTTTCCACATTCATTATTTGGGTTTAAATAATCATTAAATGAATTATACATGCTTCCAATTTGTTGTTGTGGGTACATTCCTCCAAATTGAGTAGTTGGATAAGATTGGTTGTAATATGGTTCTTGTCCTACAACAAAGTATGGTTCTGATTGTTGCTTTGGTATTATTGTTTGTGGTGCATCACATTGTAGAGTTACTGCATTATTGCTTCTTGATAATTGTACTCCAGTATCATAACAATAATTGTATGCTTTGTAAATTTTTTCAGTATATAAAAATGAATTAAATTTTAGAACTGTTACGTTAACTTTTACACAATCAGTATCAACATCTCCAAGTTTTTGAACAATTGCTTTTATTGTATCAATTTTTTCTTTTGGTTCTTCACTTTGAGAAATTCTTGCATTAACTTTAATATTGTATCTTCCTAATCTGTATCCTGGAGAAACTTTTACACTTCTGTCATCATTAGGGCTTATAATAAATTTCTTTTCATCAACATTTAATGCTGAATCAGGATCTAAATCAATCTCAACTTCAACATTACAATTATTTTTAACTATGAATGTGTCTTCTTCATAAGCAAGACTTCCTGTTGCTTGTCCCGCTCCCATAAATGGCATTGCTGCTTGCATTCCATAAGGCATTTGTGGTCTATACATTCCTTGTTGTGTAAACCCTTGGTATTGTTGCATGTGTGAAGCCATATTACTATTAATTATTCTATTATAACCTAGATTCCAACCAGCCACATCAAGAGTTATGCCTCCTTGTGGTTCTTCAATTATAATACATTCTGATAATTTACTCATTGTAGTCTCTACATTTATTGTTGTTGTAATATTTTCTTGTTCATTTTCTTCAGGAATATTTTTTGCTCTAAATGTTAAAACAAAATTTTGTTTTCCTGTTGAATTAGTTATTTTTGGGTTAAATTTAATAGTAATTGTTTCTTCCATGTCTTGTTCTATGAAATTTGTTATAGTAGAATATGTTTCGTTTAATTGCACTGTATTAAATTCTGTTCCAGAAACGGTTAATGTGCCAAACAATGCTGTTTTGTCAATTTTTGCTTCTAAATCTGAAAGTGAAATACTTATTCCTTCTGCAGTACAATCGTTTTTAATATTTAGGGTTTGTGAAACTTCATTTGTAGAAGTAATAAATATAACTTCTCCTGGAGTTATTTTTAAACAATTTCCTGAATCAATATATCCAGGTCGAGAAATTCTTATTTTTACAGGGATTTTATGTGTGAATGATGATTTTGTCTCATCCACATAAACATCAACTATCATAAATCCTTCAACAGTTCTTGGTTCTACAATATTTTTTCCGGTATTATTTAGTTTTATTGTTAATATAAAATTAAAATCTTGGTTTGATTTTATTGTCTTTCCAATAGTATCGTTAGTTGTTAAATTTAGATAAGTTCCTAAATCTTCACTAAAATCAATTGATTTAATAACTAAATCTTTAACTGTCCAGTTTTCTAAAACAATTTGTTCTTCAATACTTACAAGTTCTCCAATTTTAATTGTCTCAATAATTTGAGGAGGGACAATATTAATTATTTCTTTATCAACAACTTTTTCAATAGTATTTATATTATATCCTTCTTTTTCAACAGTAATTTTTATTGTTTCTCCTGCTGTTGGTGAGGCTAATTCATAAACTGCTAAACCTTCAGCATTAGTATTTACTGTTCCAATGATTGTTCCATTAGAAAAAACACTTACAATTGCATCTGATAATGGATTGTTGTTGTCGGTAACATCAAAAATTAATGTATTTTTTATGTAAGGGATTATTTGTTTTGGTATAAAATCAACATTCATTGTTTTATTGCCTTGGATGTTTAAAGTAATAGTATCTTCCATTTCTGTTTTTGTTGCAGAATTAATTACTAGTCCAATACTTCCCGTGCCAGCACTTGTAGTAGTAAATTCTATAGTTCCTTGTGTGAAAGAATCACCTACTAAACTTCCTAAATTAATTGTTTCTTCTTGTTCAACACCGTTAATAGTTATTCTATCAACATTTATTCCTGCTGTATTAAGAGTTAATATTGATTCTCCAAGAGTTTTTCCACTATAATTAGTAAGATTAAAAATTAAAGAATATGAATTGTCTTGTTTTGTATTAAAATTTGAAGTAATAAATTGTGTTTTTCCTGCATTTGTTCCAGTAAGAGTTCTTATTGAATATGTTTTACAAAATGAGTCTTCACAAAGACTTGTTGCTCCTGCGCTTAATAAATAATTATTTGTTTGTGAATAAAGTTCTTGTTGTGGTGAATCAGATGGGTATCTTAAAATTGATGAACCTTTTGCCCATGCTCTATACCATAAATTAATACTTGAACCAGGGGTAGCATCAGTAATAACTAATTCAACTTCTGTTTCATAAACTCCTTCTTTTGGGTTTTTCCAAATTGAATTTATCCATTTAGAGTTTCCTCCAGTAAAATTCTTTGAATCAACATCATAACCATTTGGTGGAGTGTAAGTAGTTCCTCTTCTTATTAGGTTTGCTGAAGTTTTTATTGTGCTTAAATAAGAAGAATCTTCTTCCATATAATTTGTTTTTCCGGGAGTATCACTTCCTGTTCTTAAATGTAATCCTGATTCAGAAAAACTTCCCTTTGGAACTACTAACAAAATTCTTGCAGTATATATTCCTTCAGAAACACTTCGTTCAGCAGATGAAACTTCTTGCCCATCACTATAAATTCCAACAATTCTTGCGGATAATGCACCAGTTTCTCTTAAAAGAATAATTTCTCTTTGAGTGACTATATTTTTATTTGGGTTTAATGCAGCAGTATAATAAGTCATATAATTTGGCATTGATATTTCGAAATAAACACTTTTATCAGCTCTAATTGAAAACATTATTGTTCCATCATTATTTGTTGTACTTTGGTCTAATACAACTCCTGTATAATAATCAATAGCTTTAACACTTGCTCCCCCAATCGTGTTTTTCTCAGAGTCTAAAATAGTTAACTTAATATCACCATTACCTATTGGCAAAATTGCTTCTAAATTACTTTGTTGTCTTGGAATTACTTGTACTGATGCTGAATTAATTCCATCAAAACCCTCTTTTACTGCATAAACATAATAAGTTCCAATGTCTAAATTAAAAAATTCTGTTTTTCCACTTGCACCAGTAATTTTATAATCTCCAATAGTAGTGTCATCAATTTTTTTCAAATAAACTTTTACTTTATCAATAGGTTGTCTGCCAGAATCCATTATATTTACTACTAAACTTTGTGAATTTTGTTCAGTCGCTTTTACAAGATTAATTTCTAAATTAGGAGTTGAAGAAGAAACATTAATTCTTTGAGCAATTATATATTCAGGGTGGTCTACTTCAATTGTGTATTGAGTTTCTTTTGGAATATTAAAACTAACTTGTCCTGTTGAACCAGTAACTTGGGTGTTCATAGTTGTTCCATTATTAATTAATTTTACAGATGCTCCCAAAAGAGGTAAATTATTCATAACATCTCTAACTAAAACATTAATCTGAGCAGCGTTTGTTTTTTCCAATGAAACATTAAAAGTAATTGTAGAGTCTTTTGTTAATTCTTTAATTTCTCCTAAAATTTTTGAATCATAATTATTATAGTTTCCTGTTGGGTCAGTAACAATTACATAATAAGTATTTACTGGTACTTCTTCAAAAACAACACTTCCTGAAGAATTATATTTTTGTAGTTCTGTTGCAGAATCATTACTTTTAAGAATAACTTTCAAACCAGGTTGAGCATTTCCATCAAAATTAACTATTACTGTTCCGTCATCAATTATTATTTCTTCAACTTCAATAGTATCTAATGTTCCTAAAAAAGATAATCTTCCATCAATAATTGTGTGTCCTGATACTGACTCAACGCTTATTGTTTCACATTTAGTTGAAAAAGTTGCATTGAATACTCCGCCTGAATAAGTAGTTGTGTGTGATTCTTTAGTATCTTCACAAGAATATTTTAAATTCCCAGAACCTGTAGCTAATTCACCATTTGCTTTTGCAAGTCTAACAACTTTTGTAATTCCAATATCTTGTGGAGAAAGTTTATAATCAAGTTCAGAATCTCCAATAATAGTTATATTTTCTAATAAACTTTGATAATCATCTTTTTCAATATTTAAACTATATGTTGCGTTTGTTAAATAAAACTTTGCCTCTCCATTAACAGTGGTTATTCTTGTTTCTTTTTCTTCTCCTTCAAAAAATATTTTTACTACCGCGCCTTGGACATAATTTCCTTGAGGGTCAGTAACTGTAATTGTCAATGTTGAACCTGTACCAACAAACATAAATGAAATTAATATTATTAATAATAAAACAAGAGTAATTGCGAGTGGAAAAGTAGGTACTCCTTTATCTTCAATAATATCAACAACTTTTCCAAATTGAGGCACTTTATCTGATATAACATCAATTAGGTGATACCATTTATCTTCAGCAGAATAATAGTATCCTTTTAAAGTATCAGTTATTTTTTCAAAAAAGTTTCCATCCATTAATACCACGCGTGTTATAAAATATATATCATCCTGCCCTTTATTAATCTAACTATTTTGCTTATTGTTTTTAATTAATTATTTTTTTATTGTTTTTAATGAATGAAATTCTTTTGTTTTTATTAAATTTATTAATTTTATATTTAATTTGCGACGGTGCATTTTCCATCTCCAGTTTTACATCCTTCATTTAATGAATCTGGTTGTTTTGAAAAGTCTTCATCAATTATACTTATTCTATATTCATTAGTTTTTCCTTTAACTATATAATTTTCATTTGTTTCTTTAAAAACAGTTGTTGCTATTACAGATGCGATATAACCACAATGTAGGTATTCAGTATTAGTGTTTCCTGCGCTAACAATTAATCTTTTTGAACGATAAGTATTTGTAAGTACAGTTATTTTTGAAAATGGACAATTAGTAATTTTAACTTGAATTTCATTGTTATTTGGAGGTAATCCTTGTTTATCTGGGTCGGGGTCTTGGTGATTAATATTTATGAAATCATTATCTGTTGAACCTGTAGATGTTGCTCCGGTTAAACAAATTTTTTGTACAGCATTTGCCTTTAAACCTAAACTTCCAGTAGATGTGCCTCCTAAAGAATAACTATTTAATCCTGCGGGGGAATTAGATAAGTTAACTATTCCTGAACTTTGATTAGTACTAGTTCCCAAACAATCTAAATTTCTGTTTCCTGTTAGTATTCCCAGCGGATTATTTCTTGGATTACACCCATTATCACAATACCCTAACCTATAATCAGCAAAAGTATCATGGTTTTGACTAACGGCATTTGAATAATGCAAACTTGCTAACTGTATTGCTTTAAAAAATCTCAAAGGAATATAAATTCTAAGTTTACTTCTTGGAAGAATAGCGATTTTTATTTCTTCTGAAGTAATTAAATCTTTAACAATAATTCTTGGTAATTCTTCATATTCTTTATCACTTATTTTGTTTAATGGAATATTAAAATAAAAAGTGCCTAGTGGACAATCAATATTTTCTTCTAAATCACAATCCACTACTTCTAAAAACGGATCTCCTTCATTGATTGAAGATTGTAAACTATTTTCAATTGTTTGGGACAATTTGTTAATATTGTTTTGATTTACTGGCTTATCTAAAGAAACACTATATCTTCCGTATTGGCCAGGATTGAAATCAGTTAACATTTTTTCTGAAACTAAAAGAATAACTGCTCCAAAACTTTTATCTTGGTTATTTTCATTAACTCTTAATATTTGTTTTTCAAATTCATTAACTATTAGTGACCAATCTTTATAGTTTTGTTTTCCATCTAAGTTACGATACAATATTGGAAATGAATTGTCTTTATTGCTTAGGTAAGTTTCTAGTTTTTCTCTAAAATGATAATTAAAAGTTTGGATTGCATCTGACCTTGCTAAATTAGCAGCATCACTTAAAGCAAAGTTAGATTCCATTGAAAAAATTTGTCCACTCAATCTATCTTCGGTTGAAACCATTGTTTGAACAAGCATTATCCCCGCTAGGAATAATCCCGCTGCAACGATTGCTGAGAATAAATTAAATCCTTTTGAATGAGTTTTAAACATAGTTTAATAAAAGTGTTAAGTAGTTAAAAAAAGTATTGTACAAATATTTATTCAACTAAATTTTTATTAATTAAAAAAATTTATTTTTTTTTTTAACTAAAAATTATCTTATTGAATTTATTTCAATTTGATGCCACATACTAACTCTTTGTGAAAATTCTTCTCCTTTTCCAGGGAATACTTTTTCTCCAACCTCAGAAGTAACTCCTGCTTCTAATTGTTCTTTTAGAATAGTTTTTATTTTTTGTTTTATTATGCCATCGTTTTGTGCTAATTCTTTAGTTATTTCTACATCTTTATCAAAATCTTGTTGACGCCATAATTGTAAGATTACAGAAATCACATGAGCTTCTGTTGCATATTGTGTACCTTCAAATAATCTATTAGAATTATCTACCTTTATTTTACGTTTTGCATCAGCTACTTGCAAAGCAGTGTATTTATTGATTAATTGTTGTACATCTGATTTAATCAAAATTCCAATTTCATTCTTAAGTAAAGCTTTATCATTATCAGTATATTTTTTTTGTTGTTTCATTTCTCTTTCTGCAATAATTGGATTAGTTTTTATTAAATATAATTGTAATTTTCTCTTATCAGGACTTTGTTTTTCACTATCTTCCTTTGAAATTAATCTCATTTCTTTATTTTCTTCTTTTGATAAATATTCAATCATTTTTGCACTTTGTTCATTAATAACTTCACTAAAAATAGGCCTTACTTTTTCACCTACTTCACTATCACTAATAACCATTTTGTAAGTTTTTCCTTTAACAAAAACAAATGAAGGGTCAGCTATTTGGATTGATTCTGCTTCACTTGCACGGTTTGTTGTTTTCATGCTTTGGTTGTAAGCAAACATTCCCGCTGCATTTGATGTTGCTCCGCATATTACTCCCCAGCCTAATGAACCCCAAAATTTTTTTGAACTTAATAATTGTTTAAATTTTTGCATTTTTGTCCTATTTTTTATAATTTTTGAAATATCTTTTTGATCAGGAATATTATTTTGTATTGTTGAACCTACTTTCGCTCCCAAATCATTGACTTGTTGAGAAGTTATTCTTGCTAAATCATCTAATTCACCAACTCTTGCTCTTGTACTATTTCCAATTTTTTTTGTTATGTCACTAATTTGAGTATTTTTTGTAAAATTTTGTAGATTATCTATGTATGTGTCAGACATTATATTATTTACTAATTGTT
Organism: uncultured archaeon; assembly: GCA_964550725.1. Taxonomy (GTDB): domain Archaea; phylum Iainarchaeota; class Iainarchaeia; order Iainarchaeales; family JAAZKV01; genus CAZKAC01. Next base: position 15,717 of record CAZKAC010000049.1, on the reverse strand, counting down.
GTTTTGTATTTATTGAAACATTTGGGCCAGCTGTTTGATTTACTGAATCAGTAATAATTTGTCTCAAATCAGCATTTGTTAAATTTCTGCTAAGTAGTCTTTGCCCTCCTTTTTTTGTAATTGCAAGATTATCAAGATTTCTTGAAATGTTTGTTTCTAATGCTCCAGTATCAAATGTTTTCATTTGTCCGATTAAATTTTTTAAATCATTACTTTTAAATTTATTTAATAATTCTTCAACATTTTGGGTTGGTGAAAGAGCTTCAATATATTGTTTTCCAGTAGTAGGATCAATTTCTGTTAAAAATTTTCCCATCGACTCAGGAGTATTAAGTTGTCCAAGTGTTTTTGATGCAGTTTCATTGAATTGGTTATGGGCATTTACAAATTTCTTATTAATTATTCCTTTTCTTTTCATCGCATCTTTATAATTATTATTCAACCCTTCATTAAATCGTCTAGATAATGTTTCTCCATAAGAATTAGCTAAGTGATTAACTACATCATCGCTAACAGAAGGATCCAAAACATTTCTTAAAGTAGTTTTTGCAGTGTTTGTATAAGTTTCTTTTACTTGTGAAGTAGCCCAACCAATATTTCCTGTGTTTACTCCACCCCATAATCTAGGAGTTGATCCAGTAAACATAGCCTCAATACCACCTATTCCAGAACCCAAAATTATAGGGTCCCATGTTGCGGGAGAATAAGTTGGATCTGAATGTATTTTTGCAATTGGAATTATATTTCCAATAAAATCATAAACTTCTTCTAATGGCTCAATTGCTTGAACTAAGTCTGTTCTAAAAATTGTTATTGCAGGAATACCACAATCAGCGAGTGCACTTAATGAACCTCCAATTAATCCTCCAGGGATACCATTACATATGCCTGATGTAATAAAACACGCTCCAAAATATGAACCTATTGCTTTTGCTTTTCCACTATCTTCAATATCATCAAATTTTGTAGTTCCTGCTTTTCCACTATTTTCAGTATTAATTATAACATTGTCTATGTTTTGTAGTTTTTTCAATCCATCTAAATATTCATCATAAATAATTGCGTCTGGTCCACCATCCCACATTATTGTAAAATAGTATGGATAATTTTGACCTTTTTTTAGTGAAGTTGGAGGAATTAATCGAGTAATTAAATCATTCGGGTGTATGGTTCCTACACTAATATTTATTTTTCCATCCAAATCATTTGTTTTTCTTATTCCTGCAGCTTTATTAATTGCTAGTACAGTAAATGTTGAATCATGAGCTTGTAAATAATTAGCATTTGTTGATTTTTGGTCATCATTAGAATATGCACAAACTAAAAATTCTTTTGAATAGGGTTCTTCTTGAGAAAAACCTTTTTCTAATCTTACTGATTCATTTTTTTGAACATCTAATGTTACACCATTATAATTAAATTCAGCATAAATTTTTTCTTCATTTTGTTCCAAACTTTTAATTTGTATTTTTCTTACCCCCTCAAATTTTTCTCCCGTTGAAATTTCAAATTCAATATTTTCAGCAAGACTTGAAATAATTTTTGTTTTTATGCACCCAAAAGCATTATCGAGATGCATTGTTTTATTTGGCATAATCATTTTTAATGCCCCTATTTTAGATAAGTCATTTAATTTTAAACAATCATATCCGTTTGTTCCTTGTGTAAAACAATTTGCTTCACCAAAGTTTCCTGATAAAGCATCACTAACCATTCTTGCTATTTGTTTTTTAAAATTTTCTTGTTCTGTTCCAGTTGTTTGCATTAAACCAGAATCAACTTTTATAGTAATTGTTTTTTTCTCATCTCCCAAAATACACATTTCAGCAAGAGTATCTACTAAAGGTGCTTGTATAAGTTTTAATGTATTTCCAGGTCCAAAAGAAGTTGTTCTGTCTTCTGATTTTAAGAATGACTTTGCAATACTTTTTGCAATATCCTCTAAGTTAGGTTCTGCTTCAATAGTTGTTAACCATGATCCTTTATTTTCACTTACTGAATATCCTTTATCAATAGGGGCATGGTTTTGTAAATTAATTATATTTGTAGCACATTCTTTAGTATCAATTCTTTTATTTCCTTCAAAGTCTTGGGCTCTTACAACAATTACTGGTCTGTCAAATTGAATTGTTCCGCCAAAAACAGAAAATGCTCCATCAACTTGTATCTTATAATATCCACAACCAGATAATGCGTTGTCTAAAAATATTCTTCTATTATATCCTGAGCGTGCGACACTTGCAATGGTTTCGTTTGTAACATCAAATGGTTCAATTAAATATTCTCCTGTTGAAATTGTACCGCCTATAAATCCTGAAGTAGTTCCACTTTTTCCTTTTGTTAAAACATTTCTTATTGCTTCAGTACTCACCCTATCACTCATCAAATACAAATCAAATGGATCGTTTTTGATTCCAAGTTCACTAAATGTACAATATCCCTTTCCTGCACAACCAAAGCCTTCAGCAATGTTTTGTTTTGAATAACCTTGTGATTCAGCATTTCGTATTATTCTGTCTAATTTTTTAGCAATATATTCTGCTGCATTTTCAGCATCACAATATCCTTGTGCACAATCAGTTCCAGAAGCAAGTTTTGGAACATCAATTTTTATTTTTTCTTGTTGTCCACAAACATTTGCGCTAATTCCCTTCAAAACTTTTCCATATTGTGAACTAAAATCTGCACCTACAAATAAATCAATTGGTAAAGCTCTTGTTTGTAAAGGAGTTTGACTTAAATCAGCTATTGCAGTAATTTCTATTGGATGGCCAGTTAAATTTAAAGAATCTTTCAAAGTCATTATTGAAAGTCTCACTTCAGCCCCTTGGTTTGGTTGTAAAATAGGTGCTGGAAAAACTGAAGCAAAAATATCAGGAGTTCTTGTAGTTGCTCCCGTAACTCTAATTGGTTCTGCACAATTATTAGTAATGCTAATTCTTCTAGATATTGGGGTGCTTGGGCCAGATAAAATATATGTTAAATCATCAGTTGGTGCAACAGTTAAACAATCAAATCCTGAATAATAAATCATCACATTAATTTCTCCAAGAACTTGGTTTCCTGTTGAATAATTATTTGTTTTTGGAGTATAAGTACTCAAAGGAGCTGTTCCATTATAATAATTTTCATAATAATCATAATTGTCTCTTTGTCCAGACTGGTTATTTAAATTACTCATTTTTCCAGTAATTTGGATTTTTAGAACAGCAGGTTTAGAATCTTTTAATGCTCCCTGTGCAAAAATATATTTTGGAGGAGTTATTGATTGTTTTTTTTCAAGATTAACTTCTCCAGGTGGTTCAACTCTTAAAGTAAGTCCACTTGTAGTAGTATATTCTTTATCAATAACAAAATTAATTCCATCTACTTGGAAATCAGAAACATTTGTAACAAATAATGGTTGTGCAGCAGTTGCTTTTCCACTAGAACTATTTTGAGCAAGAAACATTGTAATTTGTCCAGGGTAAGAAAGAGCAAACATTGGATTAATTGTTCTGACAATAACCGGTAAAGTTTTTTTCAAATAGTTTGAGTCAAAAACAATTTCATAATTAAACGATTGATCTTTAGAATATTGTCTATCAATTAAATTATTTGCGCTAATAATAATATTTTGTGTTTCACCTGGTTGTAGGCTAATATCTTGCGAAGTAACAATAATGTATGATTTTTTTGTTTTTTCACTAACACGATGTTTTAAGAAAACAGCTTGTTCACAATTATTAGTAACTTCAACAGAATCTGAGTCAGTTGCACCAGACTGGCCTATAAGATTCATAGTTACTTTTGCTGGCTCAATTTTTAAACAAGATGAATCAAGTTTTCTATTATAAATAACATTTAATTGTGTGTTAATTATGGTATAAAACTTACCTTCAACAAATCCACTTATTTTTAAATCAATAGTTTCATCAGCAGAATCAGAAACTTTTCCGTTAAATTTAATTTGTATAGGAATTTCTGTAGATTGTGATTGTGTTAAAATTGAAGGAGGTGAGGTCTCTATAACAAAATTTTCAGAATCTGTTGTTTCAATACTAATATTTGAAATAAAAAATTCAGAATTGTTAATTAATTGTTCATTAATAATAGTACTAATTTCATTAAAAGCCATTTTAACATAAATTTCTTTTGGGAAAGATAAAACATCTTTAGTAGTTATTAATAAAGGTACAACTTCTGTCATTGTTTTTGGGGCAGAAACTTCAACACTATATAAGCCAGTAATTAAATTATTAGTTATTCTATAATTCCCATTTTGTCCAATTCCTTCACTTCCAGAAATACTACTAACAACTTTTCCTTCTTTATCAATAATTTTTATTAAAGCATTCTCTACTCCATTTAAACCAGAATCTAAAACTTTTACAGTAAAATTTCTTCCCAAAATTACATTATCTGGATTCACCTCGACTAACAATTTTTTTTGCTCAACCACTTTGAAAAGTGATTGTTTTTCAATAATTGAAGAACCTGAAATTAGCAAATCAATTGTTGCAGAACCTATTTCTTTTGCAACAAAATAAAACCTTAATTTTTGTTTATCTTCTTGATTTATTACTATTCCAGTTCCTGCCGTTTTTGATTCTGTTCCAATCTCAGGCCAACTAAAAGGAGTTGTTTGTGTTGAAATAAACTTAATTGAATCATTTCCAGTTACACTAACATCAATATAATCAGCTTCTTTTGTAGTTAACTCAACTTCAAACGCATACATTTTTCCATTAAGTGCTTCAAAACCTTCAACATCATAAAATACATCTTGGGTATCAATTATATTAGTCGTCATACAAATATTATCATTACATTCAGGTAAAGATTCATATAACTTTAATTGTTGTTCGATTGTTGTAGCATACAATCCTGATTTATTTTGAGAAAAAGCATTTCTTTCCAAATCATTATCTTTAGGTGTTCTATAATAATCATTTTCAATATTTGCCCATGCACGATAATTAATTGAAACATTTCCGGCAGTAAAATCATTAACTCTTATTTTTACTTTAGCAGTATAAGTTCCTTTTGGTTGAATTAATGATCCTTCAACCCATTTAGCTTTTTCACCTTGTAAAACTAAATTAGCACGATCAATTACTTCATTTCCTGGAGCAGGGTTTTTAATATAAGAAAATGAATAAACATTTGTTGAACCTTGCATACTTAATTCATATAAAGCAATATTATCCGAATCAACAAATTCTAAGTTATCATTACCTGTTCTAAAATGCACTCCTCCACTATTAGTACTTAAAGGAAAAGCTACTGAAAATTTAGCCCAATAAAAAGCACCTGGCGTTATTCCATATACTGGTTCACCCCTTTCATTTTCAAGTCCAATAAATTCAATTGCTGGAGCAAATTCATCACTATCTCTATTATATATAGTTACTTCAACATAGTCCTTATCTTTAACATAAATATTTTCAGTAAAAATATTTCCATCCAGTTGCAATACACTTAATTCAATAGTTTCTCTTCCTTCTGCATTAAAAAATATTCTAGAATCTTGTATATTTCCATCATATAAATTTAATCCATCTAAACCATCAACAACAGCTGTTCCAAAAATTTCTCGAGCCTTAGTATCCATCATAAATAATTCAACAATTTTTGGTTTCTTACTCATCCTTACATAAACAGGAATTGCGTTGTTTCCAATTGCTTCAACATTTGTTTGGCCTTGATAAATTTCGGTTTCTGCTAATACAACATAATTTTTATTTAATTGAACTACTGTTGGGACAAATCCTCCAACATTACTTTTTGTATTAATTCCTGTTGGTAATAAATTTCCATCAGTATCATAATCAAACAAAATTACTTTTGCATTATTAATCGCTTCTCCTTTTGTATCAGTAGTGTATATGTCGAGTCTTAAAGAATTTCCTGCCAACGCTGTTTCAAGTAACAATTCAACAGATTCAGTATTTGAAATTTTTATTATCTTTCTTTGTGGTAAATAACCTTCTTTCCATGCGGTAACAATGATTGATTCATTAATATCAAGTCCAATAAATTCACACCCATTTATTTCAGTGTGGGATTCATCAATTTTATGTCCATCTAAACTAAATAATTGAATGTGCACTTCATCCATTGATAAACCTAGGTTATTTACTGCATTAACTGTGAGTTTTTCTCCACCTTGTCTTAGTTCAGCGATAAATTGTTTTTCTTTTTCTCTTAAAGTTAAAGAAGTTCCCTCTATTTCAGAATCATATTTCAAATAACCTTCTTTTTCAATAACCACTCTTAGGGGTATACCTGTTTGTATTTGTCCTGAAACAACTCCTTGTATGGTTACATCTTCTAACAAAATAATTTCATTAGTTTTATCGTATATTTTTACTAATGCTCCTTCAATAGATGTTTGTTCAGAATTATTAACTAAAACAACAAAAGTTGCTTTTCCAACAAATCCTTGTGTTGATGGGGTTAAAGAAATAGTTCTTGGACTATTTGCATAAAAAATTACTTGTTGTTCTATTTCATTATATCCTTCAGCACTAACTTTTACAGTAACATTTTGTCCTTCAGGAATTCCTGATTGAGTATAATTTCCATTCGAATCAACAGTCATTTTAAATTGTCTTTCTTTCCAAATAACAAAAACACTCGCATTCTTAATACGCGTATTTGTTTCACCATCTATTAAAACTATTTCTGCGTTAATACCAGTTAGTTGTCTTGCTAAAGCAATAGCCACTCTACCTTGTTCACTTCCAAGCATAATATCTCCATAATCTTCCCCATAATCTGTTTTTGAAGCAACTAGTCTTAATCTAGTTCCTGGAGAAAGTGGAGGTAAATTAATTATTTCCCCATTACTTTTCAATTCAGCCTTTTTGATAAGTTCATTAGTATTTGCGTTATACACTGCGACCATTACATTATTCAAAGGATTTCCTTGTTCATCTTGCAAAGTAAGCAAAATAGAATCAGTAGCAACAAATCCCCCATTCAAAGTAACAAAAATCATTGAGATGATTAAAATAAAAATCGCGATTGTAACAATAAAACTTGGGATTCCTTTTTCTTCAAAAAAGTCAGAATATGTATAAACAGGGATACCCTTTTCATCTAAAAAATCAAGTGTATTAAAATATTTGTCTTCAAGTTTTGTATAATATTCTGATAATTTTTCAGTAAACACTCATACCCAACTCCAACAAATTCCTTAAATAAATTAATTCTCGCTAATTAATTAACACTCTTTAATTCTATATAAATTCTTATAGTTTGGTTATTAATAAATGTGTTGTTTCTAATACAAAATTATATGGTTAGTTTTGTTGAAAATTATATGGTTAGTTTTTTTTGATTTCTTATTATTTCTTTGATTATTTTTGGTATTCCATTTTCTGCCCAGTGGAACCATAAAATATAAAAACCAGTTATGTATACAAACAACATTATTCTAAATAGGGTGTCATGTGTGAATTCAGCAACTTCTATATTTTGTGTTAAGATTATGTTTGTTGTTATCCATATTCTAAAAATGTTAAAAATAACTCCAATTATTATTCCGACAATTATTCCTTGGAATTTTTTTATCCATTTTACTCCAAAACTTGCGAGTATTGCTGAAATTAAAATTATTGTTTCCATTGTTCCTGTGCACAAATCAGTAATTATTATTTTTGTTTCGCTCGCAAGGTGTATTACAAAATTTTCTCCAATCGAACTAAAAGTAACTATTCCTTGTAAATTGAGTAAATTTTCTATGATTGTGCCAATAATTGTTTTAAAAAAAATTTGTGGAATCAAACTAACAATCCCTGTTAGTAATAAATAGAATAAAACAAATCCTAGAATAAAAAAGCTAAATTGTTTTACTTGACTTTCTCGAATTTTTTTTTCCTGATTTTTAAAATATTTAGAAATTTTTTTTATGAGCTTAGAAAAATCCATAATAAAACTAACTCATTTCTTATTTAATAATAAATCTAATTCGCTTAATATTTATATTCTTATGTATAAGTAATTAATTTATGCGTCTTTGGTCATTAAACCCAAAATATCTTGATTCTAAAGGTTTGTTAGCCTGCTGGAGAGAAGGGTTACTAGCAAAAAAAGTTTTAGAGGGAAAAACAAAAGGATATAAAAACCATTCTCAGTTAATTCGTTTTAAGAAACTGAAAAATCCGTGCTCCGCGATTAATTCTTATTTACTAGAAATTGAAAAAGAAGCTAAGAGCAGAGGTTATAATTTTAACAAGTCAAAAATAGGAAAAGAAAGATTTAAAGGAAAAATTCCTGTTACAAAAGGACAACTTTTGTATGAGTTTGAACACTTAAAAAACAAATTAAAAACAAGAAACCCAAAACTATTTCTGGAATTAAAAAAAATTCAAACGCCTGCTCCGCACCCGCTATTTAAAATTGTTTTTGGAGAAATAGAAGACTGGGAAAAAGTTTTTGATTCAAAATGATTTGAAAATTGTTTTAGATTCTTGAATTGTTTGTAGTTTTTTTTTATAAAAACTAATTGTATTATTATTATCTGTTTCTCCCAATCACAAACCTTTTATATTTTTTAATGCGCGTTTTCGTCCGTGCGTGTCGATGTACTTATAATCCATTCTGTTGAATGGATTTGTAGTGGATTTTTCTTTTCACAAACCTTTTATATTTCTTAATATATTAGTTAATCAAATTTAGATTAAATTTTTGAGTTTTGGTTTAATGTTTAAGGTGTTATCATGATTATTGCAGGCCATAAGGTTGGAGATTATGTTGTTCGTGATGTTGGTGGAAAAAGAACACTGATTTTTGATACAAGAAGATCATTTTATTCTCCATCAATTGCAGATGATAAATTTGCAAGGTTTCATGTGTTAAAAGTCTTACAACAGGTTGAAGCGGACAGAATTGTTTTGGCGGATGTTTATGAAAGAGTTTACGAAGAAACTCAAACAAAAATGTTAGTTGAAATGGCTAATTTAATTCAACGATTTAAAGTTGAAAGTGTTTGGAGTTACAATCATCTTGGCAAATCAGCGAAAGAATGTGAACAATTTTTTCCTATTCGACACCAAGCATTAGTAAGAATTGCAGGGGAAATAATTAATTATGATCCAATTTTGGCTTATTTAACTTTGTTACAAGAGGTTAGAAAAGAACAGGAAAAAATAAGACAAGGTGATCAAGTATATGTTGAATGTACTGAGCCATATTTAGCTAATCTTGTAAAATTAAAAGCACGATTTGATCAGACTGAATTAATTAAACAAGCAAAAAAATTGTTAAATGATTTGGCAGAAATTCCTGAAACAAAAATGATTTATAAAGGTATTTTTGAAGCAGAAATAAAACCCTCTTTCATTGGTTCAAAACTTTCATTTTCAGGAATGGAAAAATTAGAACTCGTTGATGAATATTCTGTTGGAGAATCAAATGTACAAATATTTAGTAATCCTGACAAAGTTGAAAAAACATATTTTGTTAATCCTCCTGAATACTCTTTAATTCCTGATCAATATTTTGTTTTAAGTAAAACAAGAGAAATTGTTGCTTCTTACAAACCAGGACAAACATCATTATCTACAGTTGCTCGTTCAAGAAGATATTTTGAAAGATTATATGAATCAACAATAAAAGAAGTTGCACAATTTCACCATGTTAATATTTCTCCTCAAGAGATGGAAGATTTAGGAAAAGTTGTTGCACGTTATACAGTTGGTTATGGAATATTAGAATTATTATTAAATGACAGGAGAATTACTGATATTTATATCGATTCTCCGATTGGAAGCAAACCAATTTATATTGTTCATTCAGATTATGGGCAGTGTCAAACAAACATTTCATTTACTGAAAATGAAGCTAATGCGTTAATTTCAAAAATGCGTGCAATGTCAGGCCGTCCATTTGATGAAGCCCACCCCGTAATGGATTTTGATTTGGCGGATAAAGAAACAAGAGTTGCAGTAATTGGCCCACCTCTTGCTCCTGAAGGGAGTGCATTTGCATTTCGTTTGCATAAAATTACTCCTTGGACACTTGAACAATTTATTGATAATGATTATTTGAATGCACTCGCAGCAGGATTGCTTTCATTTTTTATTGATATGCAAACTACTACTTTGGTTGCTGGTTCAAGGGGATCAGGAAAAACTTCTTTGCTTGGAAGTTTGTTGTTAGAAATTCCTCAAAACTCAAGAATACTTATTCAAGAGGATAGTGTTACTGGTGACTCAAAAATTTTGGTTGAAAGGAACGGAGCATTAGAATATCTGACAGTGGGAGAATTAATTGATTCTCAAATAAAAAAATCGGTTTCTTATGAATTAAATGGTTTGGAATTGTGTGAAAATAAAGAAAATATAAAAGTTTTTTCAATAGGAAAAAATGGAAATGTGTCACTCTCAAAAGTTTCTCAAATGTCAAGACATAAAGTAAATAAACAAATGTTTGAAATTAAGACAAGAACTGGAAGAAAAATAAAAGTAACCAAAGATCATTCTTTATTTGGTTGGAGTGAAACAGAGTTGTTTGAAAGCATAAAACCAACCGAACTAAAAAAAGGAGACAAGATAGTTGTTCCGAGAAGATTTGAATGGCCCGAACAGCATTTAGAAAAAATAAATTTACTTGATTATTTTGATAAAGGATATGTTGTCGGAGAAGAAATAAAAGAATTTATTGAACAAAACAAGAATGAAATATTTTCTATTATTGGAAAAAATAGGAAAACAAATAATTTTGTTAACGCATCAGTAAGAAACAAAGTTTTAAAATTAAGCATTTTCAAAAAATTATTTGAAAAATCTATTATAAAACCAAAAAATTTCTCTTTCAAAATTGATAAAACATCAAAACCAATTCCTTATCAAATAACTCTTGATGAAAATACATTAGAGTTCTTTGGGTTGTGGCTTGTGGATGGTTGTTATGATTCTAAATATGGTGTGATTGTTTCAGCCGGAGAAACAGAATGTTTGAAATGTATTCATTCTTTTTCAGAAAAAATTGGTTTAATTCCAAGATTGCACAGTGATGGATTTTCGACAATAATTTCGAATACTACTCTTGTTGAACTAATGAAAAAAATTGGGTTTAATGGAAACTCTTATACAAAAAAAATACCGTCTTTTTGTTTTAACTTATCAAAACAACAAATGGCATCATTACTTAGAGGAATATTTACCGGTGATGGGCACGCTTCAAAGAAGGAGTTATTGATATCACTTTGTTCTGAAGAATTAGTAAAACAATTACAAACAATTCTTTTATTTTTCGAAATAACAATGAAAATTTCTGAAAGAAGAAAAAGTGATAAAACAATTCCCTGTTATATTGGGCATTACAAAAACATACTTCCATTCAATGAGAGTATTGGTTTCTTACAGGAACACAAACAAAAAAGACTTAATAAATTAATTTTACACAACCCAAAGCAGGATATTAGAGATACTATTCCACTATCTTCTTTTTATAAAGAAAAACTTTCTAATTTCAAATCATTTAACAACAATGATTATGTTGTCAGAGGAAACAGTTTGGGCAGAGAAAAATTAAAACAAATTCTTCAGCAGGAACAATTTTCTGAAACACAATTTTATGAGAAATTATATTCTCTTGCATTCGGAGATATTTATTGGGATGAAATAACTGAAATAAAACCATTAGGACAAAAACCGATTTTTGTTTATGATTTTTCAGTTCCGGGAAAAGAAAATTTTGTTTGTGAAAATATTTTGGCACATAACACGCTTGAATTGCCAGTTCCATACATGAAAAATATTGGTTTTAATATTCAAAGAATGAAAACTCGAAGTCCGATTAGTATTTCAAAAACAGAAACGGAAGTAGATCCTGCAGAAGCACTAAGAACAGCATTAAGATTGGGAGATTCTGCACTTGTTTTGGGAGAGGTAAGATCAAAAGAAGCAAAGGTTTTGTATGAAGCAATGCGTGTTGGGGCTGCTGGGAATGTTGTGCTTGGAACAATTCATGCTGACTCAGCTTATGCGGTGTGGGATAGGGTTGTAAATGATTTGGGAGTACCTACTACTTCATTTAAAGCAACCGATTTAGTAGTTGTTGCAAGACCTATAAGATTTAAAGGAAGTGCGCGTAGACATAGGCGAGTTGTTGAAATTACTGAAGTCAAAAAACATTGGAATAAAGACCCTGAGGAAGAAGGGGGTTTATTATCATTAATGAGTTATGATGCTGGGAAAGATACTCTTGAATTACAAGAAGATAATTTAAAAGAGAGTGATTTATTTAAAAAAATACAAAAAACTTCCGGTTTGGGAGTTAATGATATTTGGGATGATATAAGGTGCAGGGGAAACGCTAAATTGTTTTTAGTAGAATTAAAAAACGAGCACAATTTGCCACTTATCTTAGAAGCAGACAATACTACTCTTTGTTCTAATAAATTATTGTTAATGAAAGAAAAACAAATAGAAGAATCTGGAAAAATAGATTTTGATAAATTACTTGTTGAATGGAAAGAGTGGGTTACAAAAAATATTTTACCAAAAGTAAAAACAAAAACAATTGATGATAAAGCAAAAAAAGATTTGGAAGAATAAAAATTAAAAAATTTAGTTTATTATTAATGGATTGAATTATCTTTACAAATGGAAAATTCAAATGGAGAATTAAAAATGGCACGAAATAAACCACGCGGAGCATATGGTAGGTATACTACTCCTGGAGAAATGTATTCAAGTATTTCTATTTCTGAAGAACAATTTGAAGGTAGTGGAGATGGTTCTTCAAAAATGCCAAAAATGGACCCTTTCGTAAAATATTGTAAAGACATTCATTCAAAATATCCAAATCTTGGAAAAGGTAACATGCCTGATGCACAAAGAGAAGCAATATCTTTTTTAGGATGGCGATTAACTTCAAGTGATTTTAATGCAGCAGTAAAAGGTACATTTATACAAGCAATAATTCCCATTTTAATTTTGCTTTTTGTAATCTTTATTTTTGGAATTGGTTTTGACATTGGTGAGTTTAACCCAGCAAATTTTATTGGAGGGCCAATTTTACTAAACTTATTTGGTGAATCAGCATTACAATTTTTTTTAGTACTTTCCTTATTATTTGTTAGTCTTGCATTATTTGCAATGTATTTTATATATAGTTATCCCCTTGGTGCGGCTAATAAAGAAAAAAATCTTGCTCTTACTTATGTTCCTGAAATTGTAGGATATATGATAATGTCAATGAAACTTGTTCCAAATTTAGAAAAAGCAATTGAGTTTTCTGCAAAAAATGGTAAAGGAAAAGTTGCAAACGATTTCAAAAAAGTTTTGTGGGATTTTCAATTAGGAGTTTATAATTCAGTTGCTGAAGGATTAGATGCTCTCGCTTATAGGTGGGGGGAATATTCTCCTGAATTAAAAGAAGCACTAATGCGAATTCGAGCTTGTGTTTTAGAGCCAGAAGAATCTAAACGATATCAATTATTAGATAAGACAATGTTAAATGTTTTAGAGGGAGTGAAATCAAAATTAGAAGATTATGCTCGTGGATTAAGCCAACCGTCAGTAATGCTTTTTTATTTGGGAGTTTTATTACCATTAATTTTAATAATTATTTTACCTATTGGTTCAGCATTTTCTGGAGCCCCCCTTGCTCGTCCAGAAGTATTATTAATAATTTATTGTGGAGTAATTCCAGGAATAGCATTTATGTTTGCAAAAGGGGTTGTGGAAAAACGACCCCCTACCTATGAACCTCCAATAATTAATGATAACTTTTATGGATTGCCTCCAAAATGGGCAATAAAAACAAAAAAAGGGCTTATTGATTTAAGGCTTGTTTTAGTAGGAATTATAATTTTTGGAGTATTAACTTCTTTTTTTATTTCTACTCAAGGACTTCCTCCAAAATTTTTATTTGAAGGAGATGATTTCATTCCTTTACTTTCATCTGATAAAAGTATGGAACAATTAATGATTGATTCTGGAAATTCTGAAGATTTTTATGGAAAAAAGACATTTGATTTAGGTATTTTAACATATCCTATAGAAGATGTTTTTTATAGTCTTGAAGAGGGAGCATATTATAAACAATTATTAAATTCAGGGTTGGATGAGGGGGCAGCTAAGGCAATTGTTGTCCGAGAAAGATTAATGTTTATTAGTTCAGGAAATGATCCTACAAAATATATTTTTTGGTCAGGAATAATCTTGACTCTTGTTGGAGGCGCATGTTTTGTTTTATATTTTAAAACAATTTACAAAAGAAGAGTGCAACTTGAAATAATTTCTATGGAAGAAGAATTCAAAGAATCAATGTATTTGATTGCTTCAAGAATGGGAGAAAACAAACCTGTTGAAAGTGCGTTAAAACATGCGAGAGATTTTTTGCCAAACTTAATAATTAGCACTAGGGTTTTTGGAAAAACAATTGAAAATATTGAATTATTAGGGATGCCTCTTGAATCAGCAGTTTTTGATCCAGCTTATGGTTCATTAAAAGGTATTCCTTCTGAAATATTAAAAACATCTATGCGATTATTAGTTGATTCGGTTAGTTTAGGGGTAAATGTTGCTTCACGAACACTAATGTCTTTATCTCTCCAAATGGAAAACATGGATAAAGTAAATAAATCATTAAAAGATATGGTTGCTGAAGTGACTGGCACAATGCAAACAATGGCTTTATTTATTGCACCAATGGTTTTGGGAGTAACAACAGCATTACAAAAAGTAGTTATGAATACTCTTGCGGGAGTTGTTTCAGACCCATCAGCACAAATAGATAAAGATTTTCTAAGTTCAAATGTACAAGCTCCTGTTGATGTTGACTCTTTATTTAAAGTAAACCCTGCTGATTTTCAAACATTTGCTACTCCTTTGCAATTCTTGTTAATAATTTCAATTTATGTAATAATGATTGTAATAATAATGACTTATTTTACAACAAAAGTTCAAGAAGATAATGATTTATTGTTTAAAATAAATTTAGCAAAATCTCTTCCTTTAGCAGTAGCTATGTATGTTCTTTCAGTAATTGCATCAAATATGTTTATTGCAACAATAATGTAGTATTTAATATGATTAACTTTTTATTAATCCTAATTTTTAATGAATTTATTAATATATTTTAACTTTTAATGTATGTGCTAACCGTTTTCTAGGTTTTGTTTGATTTGTGTGAATGGGTTGAGTTCTTGTTGTTTCCAACTTGTTATTAGGCTTGTTAAGATTGAAAATGTTTGGGTTCCTTTTTGGTTGCGGAGGCAACCAAATATTTTTCTGCGAACAATGGGTTCGCGAATCGTTTGTTCGGCAAGATTGTTTGTAGGTTCAATGTTTGGATATAATAAACAAGTAAACCAGTTTTTTCCACCGTTCCTAATTTTTGTCGCGAGTTGTTTGTATTCTTTGTGTGATTGCATACAATCCAATATTTCTTGTAATTGTTTGTAGAGTTTTTCGTGTTTTGTTTTTCTTTTTTGTATGGGTTGTTGTAACAGTTTTTTTATTTGTGAAAATATTTCACACAATCGTTCGTAAAATGTTTTGAATAAAGAATGTTTTTCTGTTAGGTATTTTGCTTCGCGCAAAATGTGTGCCCAGCATCGTTGGGTGTTGGTTGTGTATTTGGAGTATGCGTTCCATCCGTCACAAATAATTGTTCCTAAATATTTTTCTCCGAGTATTTTGTTGATTGTTTTTTTTGAACGTGTTTTTGTAATTGTAAATATAGTGGTTTTGTTGTTTGTGAAAACCCATAACCAAT
>CAZKAC010000048.1:0-13504 GCA_964550725.1 uncultured archaeon | reverse complement strand
TTTAATCCCCGCCAAAAATAATATTATTCAAAATTCTTTTAATTACAACTTTATTTTTTCTTTGCTTTTCCTTTTTTTTCAGGCATTGTAAAATCACTTCCCTTTTAGTAGAAGCAGAATCAATACTCCTAGAATCAGAACCAGTTCAATTTTGCTCTAGTACCGCCACAGTAAATACTGCCACGCTCATGACTACAATTAAACATAAGTAATATATAAACATATTCAAAAAATTAGATTTATAAGTCAACATCAAATCATTAAAAAAAAAACTATTTTTTAATTACATTTATTACTAGAACTATTGCCCTTAACATTAAAATAAAAATTCCAAATACTAAAACAAATTGCCCCATTTGAATAGTCATAAAAAATCCTTGTCTTATTATTGCAATATGTGCTAATAAGAATACAAATGCAAAATATCCAGTTCTTTGTAAATTTTTCCAATTTTCAAACCCTAATTTATTCATCCAATTCTGAGTTGAAGTTAAAGCCATTAATAAAAATATTACAAATGCCATTGCTGCAAATGCTAATGAACCAACATCTGAAAAAGTCATTTCTCTTTCAGAATTAAGCATTATTAATATTGATATCAATACATGCACTGTTGCTAATACAAAACCAACCAAACCATAAGTTTTTCTATCTCCTAGAAATTTTTTAAAATAATTTATTAGACTTGATAATGGCCCTAAAAAAAAACTTAAACCAAGAATTATTGTTGAAGAAAACGCAAAAACTGCATTAATAAAAGTAGGATTCATTGGTCGCATAGAATAAATAAAATAATACCATAAGATAATTGCAATAATTATTAAAGAAACTATTAATGGAAATTTTCTTAAAGAAAAATTACTACTATAAGAACCAACAGGAACATACTCTTTCTTATTACTAACATTTTTAGAAAGACTTATTTTAGAAGTAGCACCTCTTCTTTTTTTATTATTCCCTCCACTAACCACATATTAAATAAGAATTTATTGTTAATAAATGTTATGTTTTTTATTTTTTTAAAATACTAAAAAAAAAGAATTAAAAATACTAAAAAAAAGAATTAAAAAATACTAAAAAAAAATAATTCATTCAAACTACTTCATTCAAACTAATTCATTCAAACTACTTCATTCAAACTACTTCATTCAAACTACTTTTTCATCAGCAAAAATGTCTTCAATAATTTTTTTCCCAGCTAAAACTTCAGGAACAATTACCAAATCAGCCCCCGCTCTTTTTAGTTTTGAAATAACTGATTGTTTTTCTGCGCGTGAAAGAATTTTTATTTCTCCATTAAGTTCTTTTGCTGTTAAAGTTATAAATAAATTAACATGATTTTTTGGAGTTGTAATAATCATTTTTTTTGCTTTCTTTATATTTGCTTCTTCTAAAGTTATTTCTTTTTCAGCATCTCCAAAAACAACAAAATAACCTTTTTTCTTTAATTCTTCAACAACAACAAGATCATTATCAATCACTACAAATTTAACTTTTTTTTGAGCAAGGTGTTTTGCAACCTCACCCCCAGTCCTTCCACCACCAACTAAGATAATATGCTCTTTCATTTTCATAATATTAAGCAAGTAAAATCTGTTTTTAAAATAGTTTGTTAGATTTCCTTCCAAAACCATGTCTGCAAAACTCCATAAAACCCACCAAACACAAAAAACTCCAATTAAAGCCAAAAAAATTTCTAACAATCTTTCAATAAGAGTTGCTTCTTCCGCAAAAATAAATGCAAGAGTTTGTAATGTTCGAATAAAAGCCTCTTCAAAACCTATATTACTACTAAACATAAACCCAAAAATACCAATTAAAAAAATAGTTATAATTAGAAAAAAAAATATTTTTATTCGATTTGGGAAATCATCTAAACTTTTTAAAGAAACTCCACGAGCCATAATTATAGAAGAATATAACTAATTTAAAATACTATTTAAATAAAAAATCAAACAACAATAAATCCTAAACTAATTAAATTAATTTTTTACCCACAAACTACTTTTATGAAACTAATCAAAGGTAATTTTTTTATAAGAAAAAAGTATCTCTTTTTCTATATATTCTAACTCTTTTTCATATTCCAAAATATTTTTAACAATTTTTTCAGAAATTATATTATCATACCCATATTTAATAAAAAATTTATTTTTATCCAAACAAGGCACAATAAATATATTATCAGTATAAAATAATTTAGTGAATATTCCATGCAATTTATTATACCTATCCAAATCATCCACTTTTAAATGACCCATTTTTATTTTATCTAAATACAAATCTAATTTATATCCATCATCACAAACTAAAATTTTTGTTTTTATTGGAACCTTTTTCTTTTTCGCAATTGATTCAATTTCTTTACCCACATCTAATAAAACTATGTGAATTTTTTCTTTTATTTTTTCTAGCTTCTTTTGATAATTAATATAATCTATTTGTTCATCAGAATAAATTCTATTAACACCCCCAAATAAATTATTATCTACCATCTAAAAAACCAACTAAATATTTAAACAATTTTAATTAAAAAAATTTTATTCAACTAAATTAATCTTAATTTAATACATCCCAATAATTATTGATTTGATTGAATTTTTTAAATAAATCAAAAAATATTACAATTATTGTAGATACTAATGCACACAAAACAATTAATTCAATACTTAGTGGCACAACTTCAAACAAAATACCAACAGGTGAAAAAATTAATGTTAATGTAACTAATAAAACTAAAATTGTTGCATAAAACATCATTTTATTCACAAGCAATGATCTTCCAATAGTAAATTTTCTAAATGAACGAAAATTGTATGAATTTGTTATACTAAACAAAACCATTGTTAAAAAAACAACCGTTCTTGCAATATTTTCTGCTAAGCCAAATATCTCATGAGCAATAAAAAACATTAACAAACTAAAAATAATCATTATTGTCCCAGCTATCACAATTAATGTAATCAATCTTTTGTTTAAAATAGCTGATTTTTTTCGAGGGGGAATTTTCATAACTTTCTCAGAATGTGGATTAAACGCAAGAGTTATTGCTAATATTTCATCAGAAAATAAATTAATAAATAATATTTGTAATGCTACTAAAGGCAAAGGCATCCCTATTAAAATTCCAAAAAATATTAATCCGACTTGTGCAAAATTTATTGATATTTGATAACTTGAAAACTTTTGTATATTTTTAAATATTGTCCGCCCCTCTTTTATAGCATCAACTATAGATGCAAAATTATCATCTCTTAAAACCATATCAGCAACAGACCTAGACACATCAGTCCCATTTTTTCCCATTGCAACTCCAATATGTGCCTCTTTTAGTGAAGGGGCATCATTTACTCCATCCCCTGTCATCGTAACAACTTCCCCGTTTGCTTTTAATGCTCTAACAATTCTTAATTTATGTTCAGGTTTAACTCTTGCAAAAATAGTAACATCTTCAACAACTCTATATAATTCATCATCAGTAATATTGTCTAAATCTTTTCCCTCTAATAATTGAATATCACTTAAACCAATTTGTTTTGCTATAGAAATAGCGGTTTCTTTATTATCTCCTGTAATCATTTTTACTTTTATTCCTGCAGAATAACAATCTTGAATTGCTTGTTTTACTTCCTCTCTTGGAGGATCTTCCATAGCAACGAATCCAATAAAAATTAGATTTTTTTCATCAAAAGATGATTTTGATTTATTTTTTTTATAAGCAAAGGCAATTGTTCTTAATGTATTTTTTGCAAATTCTTCATTTTTCTTTAACAATAATTGTTTTTCTTTTTCACTTAATTTTGAAATTTTATTCCCATTTTTTATATGAGTACATTTTGCTAACAAAAATTCTAATGCTCCCTTTGAATAAACAATAAAATTTTCACCTTCTTTATACATCACACTCATCATTTTTCTTTCAGAACTAAATGGAATTTCTTCAATTCTTTTTAAATTAAAATCTTCTTTGAACATTTTTGCTTTTGCAGACATTATAAGTAATGCTGCTTCAGTAGGGTTTCCAATTATATCATATTGATTATCTTCACCAGTTCTTTCAATTATAGAATCATTACATAAAATACTAGCCCTTAACAATAAATTAAATTCTTTAGGATTTATTTTTTTCCCAGACTGATAAAATTCCCCATGCCCCTCATAACCCGCGCCGGTAACTTTAATATTTTTGTTATCCATAAAAATATTTTTTACAGTCATTTCTCCTTTTGTAATTGTTCCAGTTTTATCAGAACAAATTACACTTGTTTCGCCAAGAGTTTCAATTATAGACATCCTATTAATTATTGCATTCTTTTGAGCCATTCTATAGGCTCCAAGAGAAAGAGCAGTTGTTAAAACAACAGGAAAACCTTCAGGAAAAGAAGAAACTGCCACAGCAATCACAATAATTAAAATTTCAGTAATTAATTCAGGAGTTATCGATTCTGCTCTGAAAAAAATTATTAACCCCGTTAATATTGCAATCAACAAACCTATTGAAGCCATATATTTTGCTAAAAAGTCAACCTTCTTTTGCAAAGGCATTTCTTTTTCAATACTTGAAATTAAATTTGCTATTTTTCCAAACTTAGTATTCATCCCAGTATGCAACACTTTTACTATACATTTTCCTGAGACAATTAATGAACCCATAAAAACAAGATTTTCATCAGAATAATTCTTACCAACACAACTTTTTTTCCTAACCTCTACTGACTCTCCAGTTAAAATAGATTCATCTATTGCTAAATGTTTTTCTTCCAAAATAACACAATCAGCTGGAACCTTTTCCCCCATTCTCAAAACTAATATATCCCCAGGAACTATTTCGAGAGTATCAATTTCTTTTTCTTTTCCATTTCGTATAGCTATTGAAACATGCACCAACATTTTTTTTAGTGCGTTTACTGCTTTATCAGCTTTATATTCCTGTATAAAACCAGTTACAATAATTATTAAAATTACTCCCATAAGCACATAAGTAGTAAGAATTTTTCCAACAAAAAAAGAAATTATTAAAGCAATAGTTACAAGAAATATGATAAAATTTCCTTTTACTTGTCTTAAAAGTATTTTAATTATACTATTTTTTGATTTTTCAACAAGTTCGTTACGCCCATATTTTTGTAATAACTTTTTTGCATCATTATTAGTTAAACCCAAATAATCCATACTACTCAACACAACTCAAAATATCATTAATAACCTATATATAGTTATTTATCATAATTTAAATAGATAATAATATTGAGACCTAATAATATTATAATATTTATGATATTTATGGATGTAAAAATAATTAGTACAATCGGACCAAAAAGTTCCTCATTTGACATTTTACAAAAAATGAAGAAAAATGGGGCTAATATTGGAAGGATTAATACTAAGTATGGTAATGAAAAAGACTGGAATAAAATAATAAAAGATTTGAAAAAACTTAAATTTGAAGTAATGATTGATATTATTGGAACTAAAAACCTGGACTGGGTTAACACAAAAAAAATTGATTTTTTAGCAGTTTCTTTTTCTAATTCAAAACAACAAATAAAAAGCATTAGAAAAAAAATTAATAAATCTAATGTAAAAATAATTGCAAAAATTGAATCCCAAAAAGGAACTGAAAATGTTGATGAAATAATTTCGGCAAGTGATGGTTTGATGGTTGCGCGTGGAGATTTGTCAAAAAATATTTCTTTCGAAAAAGTTCCTTATTTTAAAAGACTAATTATAAAAAAGTGTAAAGAACAAAATAAATTTGTTATTGTCGCAACTGAAATGTTATTATCAATGGTTTCATCAAAAAAACCAACAATGTCAGAAGTAGATGATGTTTTTGAGGGGGTTGTTGATGGAGCAAATGCATTAATGTTATCTGAAGAAACAACAATAGGAAAACATCCCGTAATTGTTGTTAAAACAATGAAAAAAATTATTAAAAGTGCAGAAAAATATATTAAAAACTATTTTTAAAATCTAAAAACTCTCCTTTTTTAGCCTATCTTTTAAGAATTTATTATAAGTATGACTGAGATTGTTAGAATTAAAAGCCATAATATTTCGTTTATTCCCACGAAAGACTCTTTTAATAGACGCGCACTTCAATATAAAAATAAACTAATAAAATCGCTTGAAAAAATTGGGATAAAACGTGAAGATGTTGAACTTGAACTTGATAATAATTGTGGAAAAAGAGAAAAGGCATTTGTCACATGGTACTTTAATGGATTTAAACTATATTATGAAATGTCTCAAAAAATACGTTTTGTAGATAATTTGTTTATTGTTTCAAGAGTTATTGAAGAAGAAGTAAATCTTGTTTTATCAGATAAAAAGCCTATTGAAGAATTTATTAGTGAATTTGCAGAAAAAGATGAGGTGCACGATGAACGAAAAGCTGCTAGAGAATTCTTTGGATTAACACATGATCATAAAGATATTAATGAAATTAATCAAAAATACAAAATGCTCGCAAAAAATTTACACCCTGACACTCCAACAGGAGATGTTGAAAAATTTAAAGAATTAAACAATCATCACAAAATTTTAAAACGAGAATTAAGTTAAATGGATTTATCTCAAACTAAAAATTAAGACAAAAATTAATTAATTAAAAAAATTTGTATAGCAAAAACAAAAACTTAGTTTATTTTAAAATTTTACAACACTCTAATAATTCCTGTTCCAAATTTTCTATAAAAAAACTATTTAACTCCATACTAGAAAAAGCTTTTTGATTTTTTAACAAAAACCCATCAAATAAAAAAATAGTAAATTCTTTTTCAAAAAGCACAATTAATTTTTTATTCTTATCTACAAGATCTAATAATTTTAATTGAGTCGAAGGAGTCATAATCTTTGCAATAAACGCCTTAATTTTTTTAGAATCACCAGAATAATCAAAATAAAATTTTTTATTAAATTCATTACTTTCTAAATTAACATCCTTCTTAATAAAAAAATTCTTTAGTTTATCAGATATTTTTTCAGGAGTTATTAAAAAAGATTCTTTCAAAACTTTTGGATTTTTAAATGCAAAAAAGTGTTTAGTATAATCATTAACATTTTTATTTTCACCACTTCCTGAAGAAACCTGATAAAAAAAATCTCCCAAATGGAAAGGAACTTTTTTTCCATCAACAATTAAATTTCCATAAAATTGATCTTTTACATACCTATACAGCGTATTTCCTTTAGCAAATATTTTAGGAACCCTAGCAAGCAATCGATTACAGTCAGAATAATTTGTTTTATAAGAATACAACCACCCTTTTTCTTTTGCACTATTTAATTTTAAATAATCAATCAAATCATCAGTTTGTTTTTGTTTAGTTAAAAAATAGAAAGATATAAACAATACACATAAACCTACACATAAACCGATAAAAATAATCAATAATCGTGAGACCATAATTTTTAAAAAATAAAAACCTAAAAATGTAAAAATTATTAAAATTATTGATGCATATTTATAAAATTTTAATTGTGTTTTTATTTTATTTTTATTTTCTTCAGAATTATATTCATTTAAAAAAGAATCCATCTCTTTTTTTAATTCAAACTCATTTATTTCTCCAAGCAAACTCCAATGCATTTAACCAAATCCAACAATTAATTTAATTAACTAAAACTTAACTTAACTTCTTTCTTTTCATAGTTTGTTGCAGTAAAAAATTCTTCCTTTTCAAAACCAAAAACTTTTGCAAAAACAACATCAGGAATAGATGCTATTTTTGTATTATAATCTCTAACATTTGCATTGTAAATTCTTCTTGCTGAAGCAATCTCATCTTCAGTATTAATTAATTCTTTTTGTAATTCTAAAAAATTTTTGTTCGATTTTAATCTAGGATAATTCTCAGAAACTGCAAATAAACTTTTTAAGGATTCACTCAAAACATTATCTGCCGCTGCAACTCTTTTAATATCTCTTTCAGAATTCATCATAGCAACACGCAACATAGTTATTTCTTTAAGCAACCCTTTCTCAAACTTAGCATAACCTTTTACCGTATTAACAAGGTTTGGAATTAAACTTTCCCTTCTTTTCAATTGAACATCTATCCCTGCCCAAGAATTTTTAACAGAATTTTTTAAATGCACTAATCTATTGTAAATAAATACACTAATTATTACTATAATAACAATTATTCCAAAAAATGTTTCGAAAATCATATTTTAATTAGAAAAATAACAACTTAAAAATGAATATGTAAAAGAATTAATTCAAAGATATATACTCAAATCATCTTTTTCTTATTCTTGGAACTTTTTGTGTTTTTTTGAAAAATGAAACATCTCTGCCTAAAGTTTGTTCTGCTAAAGGCACTTTTCTAAATTTTGCTTTTGTTTTCCAGAAATTTATTGCTCTGTCAACAGGTGCAGAGTTAGTGAACAAATTCAGTTTATTTTTTAATGCATATGAATAAATTCTTCCAACAAGTTTTCTCCCTACCCCTTGACCAGAATACTTTTTTTTAGTAGATAATTTTCTTATTTCTAAAAAATTTTTCCCAGGAATTTTTTCAGCAATCGCATAACCAACCACTTTCCCATTATTTGCTGACTTTGCAACAAAAACAACTGCTTGAGGATTTTCTAAAATGAATGGAATCTGAAAACTACTTCTTTTCAAACCAGAAATATCTTTTCCATCAGCAATAAACACTTTTACTTTCTCTGAAGATGTATTTCCTGAGGATACTTTTTCCAAAGATACTTTTCCTAAATGTGAATCTTTCTCAACCACACCAAATAATTAGTCACAACTAGTTAAAATAGGTTTTCAAAAAAATAATAATACCCCGGCCGGGATTTGAACCCGAGCTACAAGCTTGAAAGGCTCGTGTGCTTAACCGGACTACACTACCGGGGCATAAACAACTTCGTAGTATTAGAACAGCTTAGATGTCCTTATGTTATATGAAGTCTTTTAGTCAAGTATATTAGTCACCAGACTATAAAATAAATGGCTGTAAAATCATTTATAAATGTATTCCTTAACAATTTAATTATTGGTGAGAAGACGAACCTTTTTTGGTTAATCTTTTCTCAAAAGATTATTGGTGAGCTTATGGCTGAAATGACGGATGCACAAAAAAGAAATTTTGTAAATGTTTATGTTTGTCAAACATGTAATGCAACAATGCGTTGTGGTTCGGGCAAACCTAAAAAGTGTAGAAAATGTAATGGTTCAAGGTTTAGACCTAAGAAAAAGAAAAGAAAATCAGTATAAAATTAAATTTTTAGACTTGGTTTTTCTTTCGTTCTTTTATTTTTTAAAAATAACTTATCTTACAGACTGACCCTTAGGTTATTTTTATTTATCTTCTCGAATTTTCACAACTTATTTTATTTTTATTTATTTTTTGATTACAATAGTATTTTAAGCAAAATAAACAATATATTTTGGTGGATATTAATGAAACTAAAAGATTTTTTTGATTTAATTAGAGTGGGAAATTGTTTAATGGCAGCTATTGCTACCGCTATTGGTTATTATTTGGTTACTTTAGAAACAAGTTTTGTTTTAGGCATAGCTATGTTAGCAACTTTTTTGATTTGTGCGGGTGGACAGGCAATAAATGATGTTTATGATTCTGAGATTGATAAAAAATCGAAAAAACAAAGACCTATTTCAAGTGGAAAAATTTCAAGAGAAATTGGTTACAAAATCGCAATAGTTCTTTTTGGCATTGGAATCATAATTAGTTTTTTTTTAACACAAATCGCTTTTGCAATTGCTATAATTTCATCAGTAATGTTGTTTGCTTATGCTTCTAAGATGTATAAAACTAAATATATTGGTAATTTTGTTGTTGCTACTGGAACGGCTTTGCCTTTTATTTTTGGTGCAGCATCAATTAGTGAAACTATTCCTCTTTTAGTTATTATTCTTTCTTTGAGTGCATTTTTTGCTAATTTGGGTAGAGAGGTTACAAAAGATTTTGAAGATATTAAGAAGGATAAGGGTTTCAAAAAAACCTTACCTATGATTAATTTAAGTATAGCAAGAACAATGATTGTTGTTTATTATTTTATAGCGATTTTTTTGGGAGTTTATGCTTATTTTGTTTTTGATTTAGGGACAGGATACTTAATTATTACAATAATGGCTGCGTTTGTTTTTTTGTATACTGTTGTTCTTTCTGAAAAAAAGAATTATGCAAAAAGCCAGAGTACTTCAAAAAAAGGAATGTTTATTTCGTTGATTGCTTTTATTGCTGCAATACTTAGAATATGAATTGTTATCTAAATTGATTATTTTCAAAATTTTTTGCTAAATTATAATGCCCTTTTCCTTTCTTTAAATCTGAATCAATTTTGTGTAATAACAAATAGCAAATATCAATAAACAATTAACAACAATACAATTTATCAGGAATTTTTCCCTTTTCTACTTCACCAAAAGGATTACCATATTTTTTTACATTTTCGAGCATTTTTTTATTTGATTCTGGTTCGATTCCTTGCTTAGCTAATTTAATCCTTAGTTTTTTTATTAATTCAGATAAATCAATGTCTAGGGGGCAATTTTCTTTGCAAGTTTTACAGGTTGTGCAAAAAAATGCTCCATTTTCAAATGTTTTTTGAGGAGTTGTTCTAAAAAATGATGATAAAACTCCTTTTGCTCCTGGAAAATTATCTGAACCATATCGCGTAAATATTTGGTGGAAGGTTGGACAAAAATTTAAACATGCTCCACAATTAATACAATTTAATAATTCTTTAAACTCTGAATTTAATATTTTTTCCCTTCCATTATCTAACAAAATTAAGTAAACTTCTTTTGCTCCCTGTGCTCCAGTTATTAATTTATTTTGTATATCTGCTGTTTTACTTGGACCTGAGATAATATTTACATACATTGGATATTTTTGTCCTGTTCCAAATATTCCTGCTGCTTTAACAATTTTTTCAGCCTCATTTCTTGTAGGAACTATTTTGTCAAAACTTGAAAGGATAATATGTTTTTTTGGTAATCTAGAAACTAATGAAATGTTTCCCTCATTTTCAAGAATAAAAATACTACCATCAGCAGTTATTACATTTGCTCCAGTAATACCTATTTTTGCCTTCACTATTTTTTCTCTTAATTTTTCTCTCACAAAAGAAACTATATCTTCTGGGTTTGGTTTTATTTTTACATTAAATTTTTTTTCAATTGCTTTTGCAATTTTTTCAGGAGTTAGATGAATTGCTGGTAAAACAGGGTGCAAGTCTTTTTCACCAAAAATTTGTATTAAAAAATCTCCCAAATCAGTTTCTACTAATTCCTTATCTTTCAATTTATTGTTTAAATCAATTTCATTAGTCGTGTTTGATTTTGATTTTATTATTAACTTTTCTTCACCAATTATTTTTCTTATTTCTTTTTCAGCCTCTTTAGCATCTTTTGCAAAAATAACTTTTATTCCATTTTCTGAAAGATTGTTTTCTGCTTGTTTTTTTAATTCTGAAATATTTTCCATCGCCAAGTCCTTTATTTTTTTTAATTCTTTTTTCATCCCTATTTTTTCATCTTCAGACAAAATTTTATCTCTTTTTTCTTTGTAAGAATACATTAAGGGTAAAAAATTTTTTTGAATTTCTTCACATTTTTTTATTTCATTTTTAAGATTCATTTTTTACCACCGTTCTTTTTTATATAATCTTTGTTTTTATCTTCAAAATTTTTTCCATTAAAATTTTCATTAAAAAACTCGCTTAATTCTTTTACTTTCATTGTTTTTGAGTTTTCTTTTAAATGAAAATAACACATTGGACAAGCGGTTGTTAAGCAATCAGCTTTTGTTTCATTAGCCATTTGTATTCTTTCTTTTGCAACTGATTTTGCAAGCTCGGGATAATTTGTTCTTACTCCTGAACCCCCACCACAACAAAATGAATAATTTTTTGTAAGTTTCATTTCTTTTAATTCACCAACTGAATTTATTATTTCTCTTGGTTCGTCATAAATATTTGAGTACCTACCTAAATGACAAGGGTCATGATAAGTAATAATTAAATTTGATTTTTTTGGTTTTAATTTTTTCTCTTTAATTGCTTTTGCAATTGTTTGTGTTGCGTGTTCTATTTCAATATCCCAATTTTTTATTAATTTTGGGTATGTTTCATTAAACATGTGATAACATGCAGGGCAAGCAGTTATAATTTTTATTACTCCATGTTCTTTGAATATTTTTAAATTTTTTTCTGCAAGTTCAATTGCTTCTTCTTTATGTCCCGCATTAAGAATGGGACTTCCACAACAAACTTCTAAATCCCCTAATTGAATTATATCAATTCCTATTTTTCTAAAAATTTTTGTATAATTATCATGCATTTCTTTTCCAACAAATTTTGTTAAACAACCAGGATAGTAAAGAGTATTCCCGCCAATTTTTTTTAATTTATCAAACAAACTCATTTTCAAGTCACTATTCAAAATTTTAAAATACTAATTTACAAAACACTAATTTACAAAACACTATTGTACAAATAAAATAAAAAAATATTTACTTACAATATTGGTAATGCAAAATACAACCCTATTAGTAATAGGATTAAACCAGTTATTAATTTTAATGCTTTTTTTGATTTCTGTATTTTTTCATCAACATTGGCAATATTTACCCATGAAAAATATGTTGCAAAAACAATCAACAATAATGGAACCACATATACTAAATTATACAATGCAATCCATGCAATTCTTTCAACACCAACAACCATCCCCTCTGCTAATATGGTTGAATAAACAAATGGAAATATTGCTGTGCATGGTAATTCCACAAGTGAAGCTAGAATAGCAAAAATTATTGTCGATATTAATGTTGCTTGTTTTAAATATTTTTCCAAAATTGGTTTTGTAGAATCTGGCACTCTTAAACTTAACCATTTTCCATAAAAGAAATAATCTTTGATTAATAATAATCCAACAATTCCACAAAAAATTACTAGAATTAATCTTATCAAAAATCCATAATCTAATATGAATGCGTTAATTATTTCTGTTAATATCAGCATAAACATAAAGTAGAAAAGATAAATTACTGTTGTGAATAATAATCCTGTTTTTAATACTCTTTTCATAGAACCAATTGAAACTAAATAAACAATTAAAAAAACCAAAACAGTCATCGAGCATATATTTAAACTATCAAAAAAAGCAATAATTATTGTTGAAAAAAGTATTGCCAAAAATGAGTCAGCTGCTAAATGTACGCTTACTGGTAAAATACCCAAAATAGTTGTGTCAATTTTTGTTGTTTCTCCAACCCCCTCATTAATTGGTTGATAATTAAAATCACTATTTTCAATTTCTCTCAAAATTATTCTTTCAATATTATTAACTGATTCTCCACTATACCCTATAAAAAAATCATTTTTTATAAAAACGGTTGGAACATATCCTCTACGCTCAACAGGAACAAAATATTCTTCAAGTTTTTCTTGAAATAATTTTGAATTTTGTGGTAAAGAAATTTCATAAGTATTTAATGTTATATTATATTTTTCAACAAAT
>CAZKAC010000047.1:0-5859 GCA_964550725.1 uncultured archaeon | reverse complement strand
AACACTATTATTACCAAATATATTTCCACCATTATAAGAATTTGTAATCACACCATCATTTACTCCAACTAATCCACCAACATTACCATTACCAAATATATTTCCACCATTATAAGAATTTGTAATCACACTTCCATTTGCTCTACCAACTATTCCACCAACAAACACATTTCCATTAATAATCCCATTAAAAAAAGAATTATGAATATGCCCTCCCGGTCCAATTTCACCTATGATTCCTCCAACATAATCTTTTCCAGAAATATTTGCATTAACTAAAGTTAAATCAAAAATTTTTCCTCTATTAACACCACCAAACAATCCAACATATGATTCATCAGGACGATTAATATATAAATTACTAATAACATATTCTCCACCTTCAAAAACTCCATAAAATGAATCTTTAGTTCCAGCATCTTCATCAAGACCAATGTAGTCTTTTCCTATTGGCTCAAATCCTTTACAATTCCTTCCATCCATATCACAATTCCACAATTTTGTTTGAGTACAATTAATGTTATTTCTTAAAATAACTTTCTTTCCTAAATTATTTTTTATATCTTGTAAGTCAAAACAAGTAAATACATTGTAAACATCAACACCAGGATCTAATTCAAAAGATAATCTTGGGTATTCTCCATCAAAAAACCAAACAGGTTCTTTAAAATCAATGGACCTTCCCATATCGTCAACATTCCTTTCAAAAAACCAAGTATCATAAATAGAATGACTACTATCATAAAATGATTCAATATTTGATTCTTCATAAGTAACACTCCCTTCAGGATCACCTATGGCATAATTTGCATTTCCTTCTGATTGTTTATACCATCCACAAAAATTTATAGTACCAGAGCCTCTTTCACCTAAAACCCCCCCAACTTTACTAACACCAGTTACTTTCCCAGTAGAATAAGAATTATAAAAATTATTTTTTCTTCCTGATAATCCTCCGATTTTTTCTAATCCATAAATGTCCCCCACATTATACGCATTTTTTACATTCATATAAGCTCCATAAGACTGCCAAGAAAAAACCACATCTCCAATTATTCCACCAATAAAATTATTTCCAAAAATAACTCCTTTATTATAAACATCCTCTAATTTACCATTCGAACCCCCACCAACTATTCCACCGACACGACTACTTCCATTTATATCTCCCAAATTAAATGCTTGTGATATGGAGCCCATTTGAAATTGTCCAGCAATCCCTCCAACAGAAGATCCTATTGAATTTATATCTCCTAAATTATATACTTTTTTTAATAATGCAAAAAAATTAGCCCCGCTAATCCCACCAACTCGAGTTTTTCCTACTATCCTTCCGTGGTTAGAAGAGTTTGTAATATTATTACTAAAACTAAATCCGCTAATTCCACCAACATAATCTTGACCTGAAATTTTACCAAAATTATTTGAATCATTTATTGAATTATACAAACTATGCCCACTAATTCCACCAAACCCCATAGCATTATATTCAGATCCATTAAAAAATATTCCTCCAAAATTATATGAATTTGAAATAGACACATTTTCAGAATGTCCAACAATACCTCCTGTTGATTCATTTCCAGAAACTTTTAATCCATTATAAGAACCACTTATTTCACCAAGATATCCATTTCCAATTAGTCCCCCAACATTAGTTTGTCCCATAACACCAGCATAACTATATTTCCCATCTCCAATTATATTATAAGAATTTATTATTTTGCCCAATTGCATCTTTCCAGCTATCCCTCCAACATTAATTCTTCCAGAAATATTTGCATCTTCTAATCCAACATTTGAAATAATAGCTCCACCAAGTGAACCAAACAATCCAACATTATCTGTTGCGGGGCGATGAATGTGTAAATATTTTATTTTATAATTATTCCCATTTAATGTTCCAACAAAAGACCTTTCACTACCAATTGGTTTAAAACCACTAGTGTTATCCCAAGACCTAGTTTGAGAACAATCAATATCATTCATTAAAGCATAATGGCCTCTTAAATTATTTTCCATCGCTTGTAATTCTTCACAAGTAGTAATCAAATAAACTTGTTCTGGAGGAAAAGATGGGCGTTTTAAATAAAATCTTTTAGGTTCAAGAGCAAATCCACTCCCTCCACCACTAGTATAACAATCAACATTCCAATATTTATCAGATAGTTCCCAATTACTTATAAAGTCCTCTTCAGAAAAAGTTGTTACAAATGAATTTCGATTATTCGCAATAATATTATTACTAGTTTCTCTTGTTTCTCCTTCAACTATTAAATTACAATGAGTTATTTGTGCATTTGTAGGAGTAGGAGTATAATTAAAAAAAACTTGCGCACCAATATTATGTTCAGTTTCATCAGGTGAATGTAAAGTTACAATTACATTATTTGTTCGTTCAACTATAAAAAATTTTTTTGAATTTGCTTTTACAAAATTATTTTTATTATCTTTGCAAGAAACACTCCATTCATACTCTCCTTCATCATTAAATGATTTCACAAATTGATTTGTTTGACCAACTAAAACATTATCTTCTCTTAAAACATTATCCTCACCAATCCATAAATTACAATCAATTAGGGGATACATGCTTGAAACAGTGTAGTCAAAATTTATTTCACCAGGCGCATAAGAATTATTATTTGGACTAAAAAGAGTAATAATAATTTTATCCCCCTGCATTAATATTGTTTCATTTGTTGAACCAATCCATCCAGACAAACTTACAAAAACTAAAGTAACAAACGTTATTCCGGCAATAACAAGAAGCAAATATTCTAATGCTGTTTGCCCTTCTTTATTTAATAAAAACATGAATATATTACACAGTTCTCATTTTTATTCTTTTAGTATTAACTAAAAAATACATTTTTTTATCAAAATAATAAATTAAAAAAAACTATTTATTTGTCTTACCCTCTTACAAAAAATTATTTTTTTAAACCTAACCGATAAGAATAAAAAAGACAAAACTTAAAATATAATTATATGACAAATCCCAGATTTAATGAATTAAAAAAATTAATGGAAAAAGCAAGTGCGCGTGGAAAAAAACTTCCAAGAAAAGCAATACGTCCAAGACTTGGCACAAAGGGAACAAATTTTGCTGAAGCAAAAATGTCTCTTATAAAAAAAATCACTGAACGAGATTCTCCAAATTCACACAAAGCAGCACAAATTTTGAAAATATTTTTTGAAGCACATAAAGGAAATGTTTCTCCCCCAGAAAGAGATCACCAAATTCTTACAAATATTGTTAATAAAATTATAAAAGCAGAAAAACAAAAACAAAGTGTTTCTCTTAATCTAAATCAAAAAAATGTTTTAGATAAATATTATCAAATGGCAAAATAATTTATACAACAATTATTTTTTTTTAATCAACTAAATTTTCATTTATTTCATCAAAAGAGTTACTTATTCCGCTTAAATCAGTACTTACATCGATTATTGCTTGATTTGCTTCAGATTGATTAGATACTTTAAATTCTTCAGTTATATTAGCGTCTTCTCCACCACCAATACACCCCAAAAGTAACATTGTTACAATTAAAATAATACTAACATATATTGTTATTTTTTTCATTTAAATCACCCAAGAATTGCAATTAATACTTCTTTTAAAACCTCATTTTTTATACTTGTATTAACACTAATAATATATTTTGCATCTTCTTCGCTAAAATTATTTACATTTTCTTTTATATAATGTTTTAACGAATCTACTTTTTGTACCGCTTCTTCAAGTAAAATGACAGCTTTATTAAAATTTTCAGCAGAATCTAATTCACCTATTTTAGAATAATAATCTGCGATTCCTTTTAATTTAACCAAAGTTTTTTGTAATTCAATTTTAAGACTTTCAAGTTTTAAAGCTAATTCAAGTAATTTTATACTATCTTTAATTACTTCTTTATTAATTTCTGTATTGTTGTCTTCTAATTTTCCAATACATTGAACCATAACTAAGCATCCTTTCTCATCAACTTTAGTTATCATTTCTCCTCCCCTTTCTTTACAATATAATATTTTTTCTTTTGGAATATCTTCTTCTTTATTACAAATATCTGTGGTTTGAACGCATTTATAATTAGTGCATCCATTTTCAGTAACTTCAACAACAATAGTTCCATTTTCCAAATGACATTTTTCTTTAATTGTTTTTACTTCACTTATTCCTTGATTTTTACAATTACTTTGCGGACAATGAATACTTTCAGTAGACTCTTGACTATTAGTACATTTTGTTATTATGCATCCATCTTCTCTCTCATATTTTTCACATTTTTGTACCTCACAAGGGGTTCCAATAGAAAAATTAGTTACAACTTCATGATTACAAACAAGTACGTTTTGACTAGACCCACTACTTACACTTTGACTAGAATTAATATTAGTTTTTGTATTATTTGCATCAATCACTATCTCATTAATATTTGTTTTAGTTATTTCTTTTTTATAACAATTAATATTGTCATATGATGCGCATGTTTTTCGTGCTAATTCTTTCCAATATGAATAAGGTTGACAAGTTTTAGATTCTTCTAAAAAATTTTTTCCATTACTACACTCCCATTTTGCACTCAAATATTTTTCTTCATTTGTTTTACATTCACCCATATAAGCAATTTCAATTTTTTCACATTTTGCTACACATGCATTACTATAAGTTACTCCATTAATCCCACAGACAGGATTATATTCCATTGTACATTCACAATCTACATCCTGTGTTGCACATTTAAACTCAGCATATTCAGCACTTCCATCTAATACAGTATAAGCATATCCTCCACAAGAACTTTTCCAAGTAATAGTTTCACCCTGTTCTCCTTTTACTTCAACTTTACAAGAACCGTGTTGTGAATTTTTACCTTCATCATAAATTGTAACAAAACAATTTCCTTTTTGAGAGTAACATTCTTCTCCACCAACCGCACCCCATAACACACATTTAACACTTTCATTAACATTTCCAATTTGATCACACTTAAATTCTGCATATTCATTTATACCATCAACAAAAGTAGTGACATATCCACCACAAGAACTTTTCCATTGAACTTTTTCTTCTTTGTTTCCCTTAACCCTAAGTGTACATGTTGCAACTCCTGTTGAATCAGGAATGGCTGTGCAAGAATCTCCAAAAGAATTATTACAAGTTTGTTCTTCATGTGTATTATAAAAAACACATTTAACACTTTCTTCTATTTTAGTAGTATCGTTACAATATGGTTTACTACACCCATGTGCATCATAACTAAACTCAATATTTCCATTTTCACAAACAGGCATTGAGTATTCTGGACAATCGGTTATTTCAGGACCATCAATAATTAGACCAGTGCACATTGGGTTTATTTCAACATTACCTGTTTTTCCTTCAACAACACAATGTGGATTACACCCTTCTTCTTTTTTTTCTAATTCAAACCACCATGTGCCTGTTGTATTATTACAATAACTTTTTTGAGTTATTTCTCCACAAAAATTAGTTGCAGTTAATTTTGCTTTAGAATAATTCATCCCCCCACAAGTTTTTTCAGTTTCTACTACTTCACAAATTGATTCACATTCTTTCCTAGCTAAATTTTCCCAGTAATTTAAGTCATGACAAACATAACGATTTTCAATTATTTCAGAATTAAGAGTTTTAATTGTACCATCAGAACAAGTATAATTAAAATTAGTAATATTTTCTTGTTGCCAATAAGGATTTGTGGTTGTTTCACCATAACAATTTTGTACAGCCCCTATTATTTTTCCTTCAACATAAGTTGCACAATTTAAATTTTCTGCAAAAACAAATGTAGCTAATAAAACGATTAGAAAAAACAAAAATATTTTTTTCATAAT
>CAZKAC010000046.1:0-30361 GCA_964550725.1 uncultured archaeon | reverse complement strand
TTAACAAACTAATTTAAAAAAAAACTCAATCAATTAACAAACTAATTTAAAAAAAACTCAATCAATTAACAAACTAATTTAAAAAAAACTCAATCAATTAACAAACTAAAAAGAACTAAAAAAAAATTAATTAAATCAATTATTTTGTTTTTTTAATCCAATACGCAAATCATTTAATTGTAACTGATATTGTTCCATTAATCTTCTATAAGTAGTTTCATCCATTTGCCCTTTCATATAAGATTTTTCAAGCGCTTGAATTTTTTGTTTAACCACCATTATTTCATCCACAACATTTTTATTTGGTTCATTTTTTATAGATTCAGGAGTTGGTACGCGAAGAATTCTAGCAAGAATTAACATAATTAAAACTATCAATCCTACAAAAACACCAATTATAATTATAAGATTATCTTGAAAAACTTTTTCAATTGAAACAGAATTGTTTAAATCAGAAAGAATATATTCTACTTGAATTATTTCAGCCGGTGCTGGCGACCAATATATTTTTGAAGTAATTTTTTCCCCC
Source organism: uncultured archaeon (assembly GCA_964550725.1). Classification (GTDB taxonomy): domain Archaea; phylum Iainarchaeota; class Iainarchaeia; order Iainarchaeales; family JAAZKV01; genus CAZKAC01. The sequence continues at coordinate 29,832 of CAZKAC010000046.1, read as the reverse complement.
GATTTTGGAAAATAATTAACTATTTTTGCACCAGATGGCACATTTATTGTAATTGATGAATCTGAAGGTAAATTTGAAAAGAAAAAACCGCCACCAATATTTAAAATAAATTTATCATCTTGTTTTTTAACAAGATTAATTGCTGTACCTGTAAAATTCATCCTTATTTTTGTCTCATCTAAAATAAATGTAGTAATGCATGTTAAGGGAGATGAAAAATTACCAAGTTCTTTATCAACATAATTTTCAAGAAATTCTGAAGGACATTCCAATTCTGGTGAAGAAATCTCAATTTTAAAATCATTCAAATCTTGCCCAGAATTTTGTATAAAACGATTAATTAAACACTCCTTAGAATAATCCACGACCATTACTAAAGTCATATCCGCATCACCTAAAGGAAGCAAAGTATAAGACAAATCCATTCTTTCGACTTTATCAAAATTAATTTCACAATCTGCAAAAGAAAAAGTTAATAAAAAAATAAATAATGTTAATAAAAAAATATTTCTATTTATTTCAAAAACCACAATAACACCAAAACCTATTTATTTAATTAAATTACCATAAGGAAGTATAAAAATGTACACTTTTTTATTTTATTTGAAAAAAATCATAAAAAAAAAACTAAAACAATCTCTCGTAAAGAAAGTTATTTAAAAAGACACACACTAAATTTTATTATGAGTGCAACTAAAAATGAAGGCAAAGTTGATAATTGGTTTGAAATAATCGAAAAATATATTACAAAAAAAATAGGTTATTTTGTTGCATTTTTATTTCTTTTAATCGCATTCGGAGCATTTGTTGGAATAATAGTCACTCAAAGATGGCCACAATATTCATTATTCACCGTAATTGTTCCAGGAATAGCAGGAATGCTCGCATATTATAATAGATCTATAGCAATTGCTCTTTTTGCATTATTAATGCTCTTTGTTTTTTTAATTTAGAATTTATTCTAATCTACAATTTGTTTATTTTTATAATTCTAACTTAAACTTTATTTAAATTTAGTCTAACTCAAACTTAAAAACAAATATAGATTAAGCCAATTGTCGAATATTTAGTAAAACTTTTAATTCCAAAAAGAAGATTTTCTTTATGAAAGGGTTTTTTGGAATAATCATAGTTTTTGTAATCTTATCATTACTATTAATTGTATCATTAAAAGAAAACAATTTCCACAATGAACTAAAAAAAGCAACTGTTTTTATGATTGAGGCTGAACAAGCATCTAAAAATCGCACAATTATGGAAAATAATGTTGATAAAATTATAGAACAAAAATTAGATGAACAAATCTTTAAAAAAAATTTTAATATAGATTTATTACTAAATAATATTAATGAAGCACTTGAAAAATATCTTTTAAACAAAGCAAAAGCAACTAATATTTATACTGAAGTTGGGCCACCCACTAAAGAATTTTTAAATAATAATAGTACCGCAATGATAATTGAAAATAATGGAATAATTTATGCAGAATATTTTTTTACAGGCGGATTAGTTAAAACAAACACAATTTCAACTAATTTTGGAAAAAATATTGAATTGTTTTTCAAAATCCCCACAGATTATGTTGCGAGGCGTACAAATGTATTCAATTGATGCTATGCTTTCGATATGCTTTCTTTTTTTAGGATTAATAATTATTTTAGGTGCATTAACTGGATTAGAAAGTCAAATACAAGAAAGTGGAGATTCTTTACTTACTAAAGGACTCGTACTAAAATGTACTGCTTTTTTTGAATCAGCAAATTCAAACAACGCTACTAAATTTGAGACTAATAATTGTTATCAAAAAGAAGGAAACATATTTGCAGAATATGGAAATAAAAGAAAAATAATAAAAATAATAAATTTTGATAGAGTGAATCACTATGGAAAAGGGAATGATTTTTTCGATTGACTCGATGGTTTCATTTACTTTAATATTAATTATATTATTAGGGTTTATTTTTTCACTAAATAATTATGCTCTGCGCGTACATACTAATTCAAAAAATTTTTATTTAGAAGAAAAAACACTAACATCTGCAGATTCTTTTGTTAAAAACCATTCAACAAATAATGGTTTATTCGGAATAGCTATTTTTGATTTTGATAAAAAACGAGTAAAAAATAATCAATTATCTATTTTTTTAGCTGCACCATTTACAGAATATTTTGAAGAAGATGGTTTTTTTGTTAAACAAATTTCTATTGAAAAAAATGTTTTATTTAAAAGTGAAAAAATTGGAATTGAATGCGTTACTTTAAAACGATTTGTTTTATTTGAATCAAAAAAAAGCATTGTTGAATATACTGGGTGTTTAAATAAATAAATTTTTAGGTGAATAATATGATACATTTTTCAAATAAAGGATTTGTTTTTTCATTAGAAGCAGGACTAGCTTTATTGATATTTAGTTTTGCTTTAATAACTCTTTTTTTACCACAAGAAATTTCTTTAAAAGAAATTTATGTTTTACAACAAGAAAATGATTTATTAAAAATTTGGAGTATTGATTATCCAACAATACCTCAAGCTTTAACTGATTGTAAAAAAATGTTTGGAAATAATTTTGAATTAAAAATTGATGGACTAAATGTTTCTCAGAATATTTCTCCAAAAAATAATGAAAGCATTGCATCATCAGCAATATTATTAGATAATTTACTTAATGAAAGACTATTTGAAATTATTGTTTATTTTGATTAATTGAAATTATTGTTTTCCCATCTTTTTTTTCAATTAAAATAAAAAACTTTTCTAAAAAATCTTCTTCAGCAATTTTTTGTAAAAATGATGTCTCCACTTCAAAAGATTTTTGAGAAGAAGAAACTATTATTTTTGTGCCTTTTGATTTAAAATTAATTTTATTTTGAGGAATAAATTCAAACTGTTTTTTTGAACCATCTCCCAAATAAAAAAATACATTTGATTGTTCTAAAATTTTTTCAGAAATCTGTTTTGCTAAAATCGTATCCTGTGCAGAATTAAAAGATTGCGTAGCAAATGAAACTGAAGGCAAAAGCAATGCAAAAATACTAAAAAATCCCGCTAAAATTAATAAATATTCTAATGAGACTTGTGCTTTTTTAGGCATTTTTTTTTGTATAAAATCTAACCAATTCATATCTTATCAATCTTCTTGAACACATCTCCCGCAGTTTTCTCCATTTTTGTTGCCCCCTGACTTGCAGTTTCTTGTAATTGTGTTACAAGAAGTAATACAACAGCTACGACTGCAGCAAGAACTATAATCAATTCGACTGAAATTTGTGCTTTTTCTTCCATAAAAAATAAAGCCTATTTTTGAGTTTAAAAACATTAACACAAATTCGTTAAAAGACGAAAAAATGATCCAATAATTGTTAATTATTTAAATGTATTGGAATTAAGTTTAGTCATGAAAAAGAACTCATCTTGGACATTTAGTAGAAAAGAAAAAACAGATTTATTAATATCTTGGATTACATTAAGTATCGCTTTTGTTTGGGCTGTAAAAAATGGTTTTTTAGGATTACCAGGAATAGACATGACTACTGCATTAATGATATCTGTCCCAATTGCATTTGTAGCGATTGGCACAGGATTTATTTTTCATGAATTAGCACACCGACAAGCCGCAAGACATTATGGATTTATTTCTGAATTTAGAATGTGGAAAGAAGGTCTTCTTTTTGCATTATTAATTGCTTTTGTTACTGGAGGAAGATTTATCTTTGCAGCACCAGGAGCAACATATTTTTTTGGAAATAATGTTTCAATAAAACAAAATGGAATAATTTCAATAGCTGGCCCAATAACTAATATTTGTGTTGGCTTAATTTTACTTATACTTTCACCACTAACCGACAATATATTCTTAGCACTAATTTTTTCATATTCATCAGCAATAAATTTCTTTTTTGCATTCTTTAATTTACTACCTTTTGGACCACTTGATGGTACAAAAGTTTTTATCTGGAACAAAGGAATATGGCTTGCTACAATTACTACTACTGGAATACTTCTTTTTTTAACAGGATTTTTTTAAATTAAATAATTTAAAACAAAAAAATTATCCCACATAAGTTGGTCGAAAATCAAGTGCATTTTCAGCATACTCATCATATGCTTTTTCTGTCTCATCATCAATAGTGGGTTTTACCTTTTTCAATACTTTATCAAAATGTTCCATTTTTATTAAAGATGGTTTTAGTTTGTTTTCACCTAGAACAAGCAACGCAGTCTCTCGAACTAATCCTTCTAAATCAGCTCCTGAAAACCCTTTTGTTTTCTTTGCTAATTCTTTTAATGAAACATTTTTATCAATATTAACATTTTTTGTGTGTACTTTAAATATAGCCTCACGAGCTTTTTCATCAGGTGCTGAAACTTTGATTAATTTATCAATTCTCCCAGGTCTTAATAATCCAGTGTCAATCAAATCAGGACGATTTGTTGCAGCAATAAAAACTACATTTTTCATCGATTCAACCCCATCTAATTCAGTAAGCATTTGGTTAACTATTCTCTCAGTAACATTATTACCTTTCTCTGTTCCACGCTTTGGAGCAATTGAATCAATCTCATCAAAGAAAACTATTGAAGGTGCAACTTGTCTAGCTTTTCTAAATATTTTTCTAATACCTTTTTCACTCTCACCAATCCACATACTAAGTATCTCAGGCCCTTTTACTGAAATAAAATTTGCTTCACTTTCTGTCGCAATTGCTTTTGCAAGCAAAGTCTTACCAGTACCCGGAGGCCCATACAACAAAATCCCTGAAGGCGGACGTATCCCCATTTTTTTGAAAGCATCAGGATATTTTAAAGGCCATTCCACAGCTTGTTTTAATTCTTGTTTAATATCATCAAGAGCCCCAATATCATCCCAACTTACATTAGGCACTTCTATTGCAACTTCTCTTAAAGCAGACGGTTGAACATCTTTTAATCCTTCTTGAAAATCATTTTGAGTAATTTGTAAAATTTCTAAAACTTCATCAGGAATTTTTTCTTCTTCTAAATCAATATTTGGAAGATATCTTCTCAATGCTTTCATCGCAGCTTCTTTTGTCAATGCTTGTAAATCTGCCCCCACAAACCCATGAGTAACATTAGCAAATTTTCCTAAATCAAAATCATGTTCTTTAATTAACCCTTGTTCTTTTAATTTATCAATTATATGAAATACTTTTGCGAGTTCGATTTTATTATCTTTTAATTTATCTTTATTATAAATTTCAGTTACTGATTCTTTTTCAGAAAATTTATTTGATTTTATTATAGAATAAATTTCATTTTCTTCTCCACTCAAATTAAAAGTTTTATTTGGAACAATTGTATAAGTTTTTGAAAGAGGCATACCTCTTGTATGAATATTAAGAATTTGTTTTCTTGCTTTTTTATCAGGTATTCCAAATTCAATTTCTCTATCAAATCTTCCAGGACGCCTTAATGCCTCATCAATCGAATTAACTCTATTTGTTGCAGCCATTACAATTACTTCCCCTCTTGCAGCTAAACCATCCATAAGTGAAAGAATTTGAGCAACAACTCTTCTCTCAACTTCCCCCGTCACCTCATCTCGCTTTGGAGCAATTGAATCAATCTCATCAATAAAAATTATTGAAGGCGCATTTTCCTGAGCTTCTTTAAAAATATTTCTAACTCTCTCCTCAGCTTCACCAACAAATTTTCCCATTACTTCAGGAGCAGAAATTGAAATAAAATGAACTTGTGCTTCATTAGCAACAGCTTTTGCAAGCAAAGTCTTACCAGTACCCGGAGGCCCATACAACAAAATCCCTTTAGGAGGAACAATCCCTAATTTCTGAAATAATTCAGGATGTTTCATTGGTAACTCTACCATTTCCCTTACTTTTTGTACTTGTTCATCTAAACCACCTATATCTTCATATGCTACACGAGGCACTCCTTCAAGAGCATCTTTAACTGGCTTTTCTTTTAATTGAAACTGAGTTACTCCAGTAACTTTCACAATACCCCTTGGTTGAGAATCTACCACTCTATAAATAAAACCAGATCCAAAAACAGAAACCCACACATTATCTCCTAATGTAAGAGGTCTACCCAAAAATGATTTTTTTAATATTCTTTCATAACCAGACGCAATAATTCTTACTTCCTCTATTGGAGCTAAAACAACTTTTTTTGCTTCAATAGGATTAACTTTTTTTACTTTAACTCTCTCATTCAAACCAACCCCAGCATTATGTCGAATGAATGAATCCATCCTAATTATTTTTTTACCCTCATCATCCATTCGTGCAGGCCAAACAATAGCAGCAGTTTTTTTCGCACCACTTATTTCAACAGTATCTCCTGAAGTTATATTCAAAATATTTTTAGTCTCACGATCAAGAGTAACTATATTCCGTCCAACATGTGTTGGATCAGGATCAAGTACCTGTAAAACAATTTCTTTAGATTCCGACATAACAAAATCAACTCTCTGAAATAATCAGTAAAAAAAGACTTATAAATGGTTCGATAACTATTACAAAATTAATCAAAATAAAGACAAATAAAGACAAATAAAAATAAAATTTATTAAATCAAAAAAATTAAATTTAAAAAATAATTCAATTATAATAATTATACTACTTCAATGTCTGACTCTCCATTAGGCAATAGAGATATTATTTCGTCAATAGTAACAATTACTCCTTTTTTTTGAAAAAAAGAAAAAATTTCTTTTCCCACATCAGATTTCTTCTTTATACCTTGTTTTATTTTTAAAAAAACTCTACAATTATTTTTTACTGCCAAAAACGGCCCCCCCATTAATAATTTTTCTTTATCATTATAACCAATTGCACAAGAAAGACTAGTTTTTTTAAACCAAATTCTTTCACCATAAATCATAAATGCCCCCGTCCCAAGACTTTCCCCTGAAGGGGCTTTTTTTGAAACTTGTTCAGGTTTAACAGAATATGCATCTGCATGTGCTCTACCTTCTTGCCATGCTTTTGAAAAAGTAACTGCGAATTGTGCCCCCTCTAACATTGTAGATGAAGGAACATCCTTCCCATTAGATTGAATGATACAATGAGGTGCGCCAAAAACATCCGCATGAAAATAAACATCTTCTGGTTTCATTCTTTTTTTTACAATTTCTTCATTTGATTGAGCATCTCTCCCCCCAATTATTAAAAATGAATCACTAGAAATAAACCATCTATATTTTTCAAACCATTTTTTAGATCGTTTTTTATTAAAAACTTTTTCAGAAACTTTTTGTCTTTTTTTTAATTCATTTCTTTTTTTTAACTCACAAATTGCTATTTTTATTCCATCAATTTTCTTACGTGACATTTTTGATTTTTCAAAATAATCAGTAGCATTTTGTTCAATTGTTTTTGAAAAATCTAACTCAATTTTCATAAAAAAAACCTTCAAAATATAATTTATTAAATAATAACAATAACAACAATAATACAAATTAACTAATTAAAAAGCAAAATAGAACAATTTATTCTATACCTGCTTCCCGCTTCAATATTTTTATTACAGACTCTGTTCTCGATCCACGCTTAAAAGTCGGCTCGGTTAAATAAAACACTTGTCTATCTTTTACAACATCATAATAATTTGGAATTTTTTGAACATACCTCTGAGATAAATTTTTATGATAAGATTCAACATCTTTATAAAATTGAAAACTAATAACATTAAAATTTCCTGACCCCATTATTGATTGAATAACATAAACATGTGGATCGTTTTTTGCAATTTCAAAAAATTTTTCAACCAACTCAGGTTTTGAAAAATCAATTTGCAATAATTCCACAGCTTCTAACTTATAATCTAATTTCCAAAAAGAAATCTTAGGCCCATACCCAGTAATTATGCCCTCTTTTTTTAAAAAATCAATCGACCCTTTTATTGTTGCTAAATGATAGCCTGTTTTTGTTTTTATTTTACGTACATTTGGTTGAGTAGAATTTTTTTCAATCATCGCACCAAGAATATTTAACCGAATTTCATCACCAGTTTTCATTTTCTGTGCCATCAAAAACTCCCCCAATATTATTTTTTAGTGTAATAATCAAATACATTACACATTTTATTATAGCATAGACTATTTAAATGTATTTTTTATAATAGTCAAACACAATTAATACTTATTAACAATAAAGCCAACTATACATATAATTTGTAGGAGGGATGTAGCTAAGAGAGGTTTAATGGATAGGCAAAAAATGTATAATAAAAAAAAATGGGATTCATGAGGTGAGCTCATCAGGCTTACTAGATTTTTTCCAGCACCTCATGGTTCCCATTTACTAATTTTAATTAATTAAAATAAAACTAAATTATTTAATTAATTTCAATGCTTCTGAAATAAAAAATATTTCTTCAAAAGAAAATTTAGAATTATGCTTTTGTTTCTCAATTTCATTAAGAATAATAGAATTATCCTGTAAAGGAATATTTAAATTAAGACAAATATCTTTTTTGATTAAATCCCAATTTTTAGATAATTTTGAATAATCTTTTTCTTCGGACATATGTTTGACTAACTCTTCAACAAATAATTCTACTGGAGATAAAATAATTTTTTTAACCGGTTTAATTTCTTCTTCTTTCCATCTACTCAACCCAAAATCTTCAGGATAAGAATAAATTTTATTAACTCTCTTACTCAAAAATATATCTTTACCAATAGTAAGAATTATTTTTTCACCATCATTTTGAGAAATCTTTGAAAAAGTTGAAAAATCAAATTCATCTAAAAAAATACTTTGTAAATTAAAAAAGCATTTTGCAAATTTATTCATTTCTTTTATTTTAATATCCATCTCTTTTTCTTCTAAAGAATCATTTTTAGATTTATTTGTAGAAAAAGATTTGTTTTTTAATTTCTTGTTAAATTTTCCATTAAAATTATTTTTATTACCCTCTTTAATCAAAACTTTTTCAATACTTTGGATAACTTCTTCAATAGTTTTAATTGCATTAGAAATAGATTTTTTACGTGAACAAAAATCCTGCAATTCTGCAGAAACCATATTAACAAGCATTTCTTGTTCGGAAATTGAAAAAGAAGAATCGTGTTTATCAATCTCCTCTAAAACATAACCATATTTTATCTTAGTAATTATTTGTTGTTTAAGCGCAACCCTTACAAACTCTTTAACTAATTTAACTTCATTAAACTTTTTACCATAAAAATTATTCTGTAACACTTTAATTTGTTTCAATTGCTGCAAAATGTTTTCTGCAAAAAATATTAAATCTCCACAACTATTCGAGATTTCCTTTCTTAACAAAGAAAAATCTATTTCCCCAACGATATCCTTATCAATTTTTTGAATATTTTTACCAACACCTTTATTTATTTTTTCATCATCCCCAAGAACTAAATTTTTCACTCCACTCTTATCTTTTTTTGATTTATCTTTTTTTGACTTAGAAACAGGAGAATAAAATTCTTTCCAATACTTTATTTTTTCAGGAGAAACCCGTTTAAAAAAACGCATTATTGAATCTAAATCACTAGGAATCTTTATTTTTTTTACAAATTCATTACGCTCATATGCAGAACCCATCATCAACAAATCATCCAGATTTCCTTTTTCTTCTTTTAGTGATTCTCTATCTACAAAATACAAATTATTATTTTCATCAGCAATTTTAATTATTGCCTTAAAATAATTTGGTTCAATCCTCTCATCAGTAATTAACCTAGTAATTAACTCAGAAGGCACATAATAATAAATAATTGCTTTTTTATGCCCTTCATAAGTTCTTAATAAACGTCCCACTTTTTGAACAAATGCTGAAGAATTATAAATTGGAGATGCAATTATCCCATGAGACGCATAAGGAAAATCAATCCCCTCACCCAGTGTCCCAACAGAAATCAAAACATTAAATTTATTCTCAGAAAATTGTTTTTTTATATTATTAAAATTATTTTTATTTTTATAATTTTGAGATTTTGAATGATATGAATGAGATATTTTTTTTGAAAAACTTTCAGAAATAATCCGGTTAAGTAAATCCGCTTTTTTTATTCTATTAACAAATACTAATGTCTGTGCTGAATTTTTTTTACCAATATTAAATTTATTTTCTAAAATTTTTTGAATCCCCACAAAATCAATATTTTTAGAAGTAAACAAATCATTATTTTCCACATTTACATCTGAACTTTTCAAATCCTCTTTTAATTGTTCATCACCAACCTCACCATCACCAAAATTAATTTTATCATTAATCTTTTTTTCCCCAGAAGGAAGCATAAATGATTCATATAAATTTTCTGGCAAAAAATCATCAAAGGCTGACTCTGCCAAATCGATAGTACTTTCTTTGTTATTTTCAATTGATTTAAATAATTTTTCACTAACGGAATATGAAACTATTTTTATAACTGGATCCAAAATTATCTTATCTTGCAACGCTCTTGAAAAAGAATAAGTATAAACTATCCCTCCTAAATTAAAATCACTATCAGTTTTTCTTTTTTTAGGAGTCGCAGATAATCCAAGTTTATATTTTATAGACAAATTAGGAAACTTATAGTTTTCAGAAGTATTATGCATTTCATCTACAATAAGTAACCATTCCTTTTCTTTCCACCCATATTCTTTAAAAAATTGTTTTATTTGATTAAATGTAGAAATAAATATTTTATGGTGATTTATTTTTTCTTGAACTTTAAAATAAGCCTGTTTTTCAGTATTGCTTGAAATTTCATAAATATCACTATTTTTTATTTTTGAATAACTTACTATTGAATCAACCCATTGTTGAATCAATGAAAGTCTTGGACAAACAATTAAAATTTTTAATTCTGGATTTTCAACAAGTTTATTACAAATAATTTTAACCGCTAACATAGTTTTTCCTGCACCAGGAACTGCTTGAATTATCCCACAATTATGTTTTTCCCACTCACAAATAGCTTCTTTTTGCCATGCTCTTACTTCAGGACCAATATATAAAGATTTCAAAAACTCACCAGAACATAATTTAGCATACTACAAATTTAAATATCTTTACATTATTTTTCAATACAAAAATTGGGGACAAACAAAAAAAAATCAACCAATAACAAAAACTAATAAACAAAAAGATCAAACATCAATAAAAAAAATTATTTTTTATTTTTATCTACCACATTATTCTCTTTTAAATTTTTAACTTCTGTTTTTTTTCCCCAATTTTCTTTTGTTTTACAATTCATATATATACACATTTTATAAGTAAATTTTCCATTTTTTACTTGAATAATTGGGGTTTTACACTCTGAGCACACATCAATTGTCGGAATAATAATTCCTTTTTGAGGAAGAGGAAAAGAATTTGTACACTTTGGGTAATTAGAACAACCAACAAATCGTTTTCCAGACTTTCCTTTCCTAATTATCAACTGTCCCTCGCCACATTTCAAACAACTCCCCAACATAGAATCATCTTTCAATGCTAATCTTATTTCAGAACCAATAATATCTTTTTCAACAAATAATAAATCTATTATTTCTCTTAAATCTTTTCCAGAATCACTAACCACTACTTCTTTTGTTTTTTTACCCGCTGCAACTTTTTCCATTTCTTCTTCAAGTTCAGCAGTCATCTTGGGCTTTGTTACTTTGTCACAATGTTTCTTTAGGGAATTTATGATCGCAAAAGCAACTTGACTTGGTTCAATACTTTTATTTCCAGAAATATATTTTCGATAATATAATTTTTGAATTATATTCGGACGAGTAGATTTTGTACCTAAATTATTTTGTTCCATTAATTTAATTAATGAACTTTGAGAATAACGATTAGGTGGTTGAGTTTCTTTAGATAATAATTCAAGCTTTTCAATTAAAACTTCATCACCTTTTTCAAGAACTGGCAAAAATACTTCTTTTAATTTACTATATGGATAAAATGCCTTCCACCCAGCATTAACAATTATTTGTCCTCGCGAAACATACTTTTCTTTTTCAGCATCTAAAAGAACTGAAACATTTTCTGTCTTAGCATCATCACTTAAAGTCGCAAGAAACCGCCTCACTATAAGTTCATATATTTTCCATTCATCAGGCACAAGTGATTTTTTTTGAACTGGAGAAACTGGGTGAATTGGAGGATGATCTTTTGTTTCTTTACCCTTTGATGGAACAAGAGTTTTTTTTTGTAAAATTTTATTAACATCATCCATCAATTCAGGTACTGAAGATAATTTATTCAAAATTTCAATTAAATTTAAATTTTTAGGATATGCTTTATTATCTGTTCTAGGATATGAAACAAATCCTCTTTGATAAAGACTCTCTGCAAGATTCATCGCCTTTCCAGCAGAAATTCCAATTGATGCAGATGCCCTAAGAAATTCAGTCGTATTAAATGGTTCAGGTTTTGAAAGCGTTCTTGTTTTCTTTTCAATTTTTATAACTTTTGCTGATTTTGGGTTTTTTTTATAAATAAGTTTGGCCTTTTCTTCATCCCAAAATTTTTCTTCTTGATGAACTGCAAGAAAAGCAATATCTTTTTTACAATGTGCTATAATTTCCCAATATTTTTTAGATTCAAAAGCTAATCTTTCTTTTTCACGATTTACCAAAATTGCTAAAGTTGGAGTTTGAACTCTACCTACTGAAAGAAACTCATGTCCAATTCTTCCAGAAATAAGTGAAATGAACCTAGTTAAAACAGCCCCCCAAATTAAATCTATTTCCCTACGGGCATCAGCAGAATATGCAAAATTGTAATCAAATTTTTCAAGAGAAGAAAAAGATTTTTCAATATCTTCTTTTATTATTGCTGAAAAATAAGCTCTCTCAACAATTATTCCAGAATTAGTTTCTTTTGCATAATTAACTGCCTCAAGACCAATTGATTCCCCCTCACGATCAGCATCAGTCGCAATTATTATTTTTTCAGCATCTGGTGCACAATTTTTAATTGCAGAAATTATATTTAATTGAGAACCAGCATAAATTATTTTAGCATCAATAAGTTCACGAACATCAATGCCTTTCCAACGCGAATATTTTTTTGGAAATTCAACATCTGCAATATGGCCCCTCAAAGGAATAAGTTTTACTTCTTCACCTTTCCAACCAAACTCAAAAACTCTAGCCCCACAAATATTTTTTTGATTAACTTTTGTATCAGCAAGAATATTAGCAATTCTCTCACCAGCAATAGCTTTTTCAGAAATAATTAGTTTCATTAAAAAGGTTAAATAAAAAAAGAATTAAAAACAAATGCCAAACAATAAACTCATATAAAACAAAAAACCAAAGTTAACAAAAAAAATAAAAATTAACAAAAACAAAAAATTAATTAAATTTTTTTCTGTAAAGGTAAACTAGGTAAAGTTTTACTTTGTTTTATTTGAGAAGTAACAACCATTGTCTTATGTTCCATCACCCCATCAATCAAACCAATCTGTGAAATAAACTTATCACCTGTTTCTAAATTAGGCGCAATAATCTTTACCATCAAATCATACTCACCCATTACTTTATGCAATTCTAAAACAAAATCCATATCGCAAAGTCTTTTTATCACATCTTTTTGTTTCGGTGCAGAACTCCTAATTTGTAAAAAAATTGGATTTTCATAACCAAGAACCTTATAATTTAAATCAACTGAAATATTATCAATTACTCCGCGTCTTTTAAGCGATTCAACACGTTTTTTTATAGCAACATCAGTAAGATTTGATTCACGTGCAATCGCCGAAAAAGATGCCCTGCCATCTTCTAATAGAGCTTGTAAAATAATATTATCAATTTTGTCAAGAGAACCCATATAATCAACCCCACTAAAGTTCATAAACCAAAGCACATAATAAAATAATTAAACCAAACATCTATTTAAAGTTTGCTTATTGAATTTCAATTAGTTTTTATAATTACACCAAAAACAAACAACAAAACAAACAACAAAACAAAAAATAAAACACATAATAAAACAAACAAAACACATAATAAAACAAACAAAACACATAATAAAACAAACAAAACAACAAGATAAAAAAAATGGAAAAACAAATTATTTAAAATAAATTACAATTTCCCACCTTTTGGTTGCTCACGAAGTCCATAAGATTTAATTTTTTTCTTTGATTTAATCTTAATCTTTGATTGTTGAATTTCCGCTTTTCCAATCAAATCAAATTTAAGTATAAACGCATATGATTTCATTTGTTCAATAAATGGAACAACAAAAAATAACACTAGTATAACTGAAACAAAATTACCTGGAATAAAAAATAAACTTAATAAAAACTCAATCAAATAAATTAAAGAAAGTAATAATGATCCGGTGAATAAAATAAAAAGACTCAACCAAGGATTAGAAATAAAGAAAGTTAAACTTTCTAATAAAGAATAAATTGGAGAAGATCCATCCAAGACAATGCTTTGTGGAGCATACATAAATACTAATGAAATAAACAAATTCAAAATTACTGCAAAACCAATCCCCCAACCAACATAAACAGATAGTGCTGAAATCAAAAAGAAAATTACTGCTAAAAAAAGATATACAAAAAATATTTTAAATGCTGAATCTTTCATTAACTTATTCCAATATGTATCAATATCCATCCTACGAACATCACGTTGTACTGAATATACAGTTAATGAAACAAAAAAGGAGTAAAAATAAATAAAAATTAATCCAATCAACAACCCTAATAAAGTAGTTAATGAAATTTCATAATTAAGCAAAATTGTACCCGAAGTAATAAAAAAATCATCCAAAAAAACAAAAAGAAATACAAACACTAATAAAAGTAAAAAACTTACAGCCACTTTAATATTTGACCGATATTCATCGATTGATTTAGCAAAAACTAATGAAATCATATATTAATTCATATTCAAAAGCTTAAAAAACTCACTTATAACCAAAAAAATTAGAAATTAGATAGAAGGTGAAGAAGAAAAAAAGCAGTTATAAAAACTGTAAGCCTGGTGAGACAATCCTTCAACACCTTCCGACTACTAAATCAACTCCATATTTCGCCTACCCTAATACTACGCCTCCTGGTCAACAAACTCTCATAAAGTTAACCAAACAACAATATTACTCTTCACAAGTTTATAAATACTCTCCAAAAACAACTATATGAAAAAAACACTAAAAAAAAATAATATATATTTTTTAATCATTAAAAAACAAAAAGAATAGCTTTTTAACCATCTTAGACAAAATAATTATACATGCCAATAAAACCGTTATTTAATGATGATATAAGATTAAATATTCTAAAAGCGATGAAAGAAAAAGGTACAATAAAACCAGATTTAACATTATTACATGAAAAAACAAAAATGAGTATAGTTACAATAAAACGAGCCCTACAAAAAATGGAACAAAAGAAACATTTTAATAAATTTTATCCAATATTATCTGCAAAAAATACAGGCTTTGATGTACTAGCACTTATTTTTTTACAAGTTGATTCTTCAAAACAAAAAAATTTTGAATCATTTTTAGAATTTTGTAAAAATGAAAAAAGAATAATCTCAGTCCATAGAATCATTGGTTCAGGTAAATGGAATATTCTAATTAGGAGTTTAACAAAAAATCTCGAAAACTTTGACACTCTCATAAATAATCCAAAAAAACCATTATTAAACCCAAATTTTGTCATAAATAGTCTTTTCTTTTTTTCAACTGAACCAATACTTATAAACAATAAACGAGCATACACAATCTCAAATATCCTAATCCAAGATTCTGAAAATAAAAAAACTCGAAAATATTTAACTCCAAAAAGAAAAAAACTATTAAATTGTTTCGCTGAAGGAACTGCTTTACGCCCAAACATAAAACAAATCCAAAAAATAACAAACCTACACGCTACAACAATTAAATCATCCCTCAAATTTCTTGAAAATGAAAAGATTCTACAAGGTTATGCACCAAGCATAAACTTTGATGGAATTGGAGTAAACAATCATGTTTTTGACTTTTTTAAAATAAACTATGCAGACACAAAAAATATTGAAAACTTAACAAAAATACTTAAAACTGATAAAAATATTTTTCACGCAGGGAGTATTTACGGAGACGGCAAACACAATTTATTAATAATACATGCTTATCAAAACATTGAAACATATCAAAGTGAATTTAGAAAAAAATATTTATCAGATAAAGACATATATCAATTTCTTGAAAGCAGAATGACATTTTTTGCAACAAGCTCCCCAATAGAAACAAAAAGTAGATGGCCATGTATAAGCACAACCATACTAGACATATTATTAGATGAACACGGAATTAAATAAAACAAACTATAAAAAATATAATAAATTAAAACAAAAACAAACTATAAAAAAATAAAAATTATTAAAATAAAAATAATAAAAATAAAAATATATAAAAAATTAAAAATTGTTTATTTACGAGTCCTTTCACGTATTATCCCACGAGTTAATTTTAAAGATATTATTTTATGAGGAAATCTCTTTTTTAAAATCAAAATATTTTCATTAACAAATTCTTTTCTTTTCTTATTATTTTTTATAATAGTTATTACTTCTGGAATTGAATCTTCAAATTTTTTAAAACTTTCAACCTGAATTAATCGAAATTTATATTTAGCAATATCTGCTTTAAACACAGGATAAGTATAAACTACTGGAATTAACCCAGAAGCTAAAACCTCCAATAAATTATTTCCAAACCCTTCAATTTCACTAAAATATGTTGAAAACCCTCCCAATCTTGCAATTATTCTAGGATATTCTTCAAATTTTATATCAGTCTTACCATCATAATCTTCAGCAAAAACCAACAATACTTTTTCAGAAGGATTTTTTAAACAAAGTCTTGAATACAACTTTTTTAACTTAATTTTTGTCCCGTCTGCGTCGTGTCCCGAAATAATAAAATAAATACATTTTTTTTTCTTTGCTCTTTTATTAATCTTTTTAAGAAGTAGAAAACAATACTTCAATGCAATATCAATCCTTTTTCTTTGCACCATCCGTGTGTGTTGTAAACAAAAAATTGTATCTGAAAGATTTTTTTTATTTTTTTTAAGAAGCTCAACTATACCAAAATCAGTAATAAATTTATCCACTCGTTCAGAAGATTGCAATCTAAGATCTTTATAAGATTGAATAAATGTGTCAGTAGTATTATAAATAACATCATTATTTTTATAAATATAATCAAAGAACCCTTTAGAACTTAAATCAATTTTTCTAAAATATTTTTCAGCTTCAAAAAATTGCAAACTATTAATGAAAAAAATATATTCTACAAATCGCCCAGGCACCCCTTGAATTAAATATCTTTCAACATCAACAGGAGGGTTTTTGAATATTTCTCTTTCTAAATGTGAATCATGCCACCATAAAAGATATTTTGGAGTTTTTTTATTTTTCTTCATCGCATCTCTATAATATCTTGAAATCCCTAATGCCATTATAAAATTAACAGAGTGACACGCATTATGAGCAATAATAACATCAATCTTATTTTTATCAACAAACAATTCAATATTTTTTTGTGTTTTTAAAATCGCTTTCTCAATCCTTTCACTTATTCGCCCCCCAAAACCTTTCTTAAAATTTTTTTGAATCATTTTTTGAATTGATGTACCATCAAAAATTAATTCAGATTCAAAAACCCTATTAGATTTCTCCTTAGATCGCCCAACAAAATAAAAAATATTTTTCTCAGGGATTTTCATATTTTCAACCATTACTTTTTCAATTTGTTTCATAACAATTGAAACCCCATCAGGATAACCTAAACGCGAATGAATCATTGCATAATGTAACTTAGGAATTTCTTTTTTTGAAAAAGATTTAATATCATCTCTTTTTTTAACAGAAGAAACAACACTTTTTTTAATTTTTTTCAATAAAACCACTATCCATAATACTAAACTTGAATTATAAAAATCTAACTAATACCTTCTCCAACAAAAAAATTAGAATATGCTTTCATTATTTTTACTTTTATTTTTTTCCCAAACCCTAATGACACAACTATTGGACGATAATTAATATTCCTACCCACAAATGTACCATCAACTTTTTTTTCAGAAACAAATATTTCAAATTCCTTGCCGATTAATTGTTTATTTTTTTCAATAAGCAAATTATTCTTTAACTTAGTAAGAATTCGACTTCTATCTTTTTTTTCAGACTCTGTTAATTGAAACTCCATTTTTGCTGCTACTGTTTGAGGGCGTTTAGAATATCTTGAAATATTAATAACATCAGGAAGAGTTTTTTTAATAATTTTAATAGTGTCTTGAAAATCTTTTTTTGTTTCACCAGGAAATCCAACTATTATATCGGTAGCAATAGTTATTTGTGGAAACATTTTACGCGCAAAAGAAACACCACTAACAAACTCTTTTACAGAATATTTCCTATTCATTTTTTTAAGTATCTTATCTGACCCTGATTGTAATGGAAGATGTAAAAATTTGAAAACTTTTGGATTATCAAAAATTTCCATAATCTCTTCTTTTTTAGAAAAAAAATGATTAGGATTCATCATACCCAATCTAATCAAATAGTCTCCATCATTTTTTAACAAAATTTTTAATAAACTACAAATATCTTTTTTGATATCAAAACCATAACACCCCAAATCTTGAGAAGTTAACCATATTTCTCCTCCATTTTTTGCAATTTTAGAAAAAGACTGATTAATTAATTTCACAGAATATGAAGACAAATCCCCTCTTGCTAATTTTGTAGCACAATATGTACAATTTCCAACACACCCAGTAGAAATAGGAATTATTGAAACTAATTTTGAAGAACTTTCACATTGTGTTTTTGGAGAAAAACTTTTTGTTTCAAAATCAAGAGCATGACATAATGCTTTCAGATCAGTACCCAAAACAATTATTTCTGAATTAATTTTTTGAATTGTTTTTTTTCTTGTTGCAGCTAAACATCCAAAAGCAAATAATTTTGCTAATGGCTTTTTTTGTTCATAAAGACTTTTTAATCTAAATAACATTCTTTTTTCAGTAGTGTCTTTTACTGCACAAGTATTAACTAATAAAATATCTGCTTTTTTAGGAAAATTAGTTCTAGAAAAATTATTTTCATCGAATAAAGTTTTTATTTGATTAGTTTCAGCAAGATTGAACGCACACCCATAACCTTCAACATAATATTTTTTTATTTTACCCATAACAAAAACCCATTAAAATATTCAAAAAAAATGTTAAGTATTTAATAATCTAAAAAACATATTACTACTTATCTACAAACTCTTTTATAAGTTGAAAAAAAATTTTAGTTTATTTAAATTAATTATAAATTAAACTTAAGAATTTTTTTTATTCTCAATTAAATTAAAAATGAACAATGGTATCCATGCAGCAATTGCTCCAAAAATAAATGTCAAAAAAATTGTTTTTCTTAATTCATGCCAATAATTAATTGCGATTAATTGAGTTATTTTTCCATTTACTCCAGGATTTTGTTGTAATTCAGCATTTAATGTATTTACTATAGATTCACATTTAGCTTCATCAAAACAAAAATATAATCCAACATCTAATGTTTGAGAATTATTAACTTGGGCCACATTACCATAATACCATCCCAAATTTATAACATATCCTCCAAATAAAACAATTAACAATAAAATTGGAACAACTATTGAAAATGCTTGTTTTGTTTCAAAATAATCATTATATGATTTATACCCAAAATAAGCAGTTAAAAACCCAACCAAAGGAGCAAAAAAATACATTATTGAAACCCAAGTTCCAAAAGGAATAAATAATCCCAATATTGGAATCTCTTTAAAAAAAGAAATTGCTCCAGAAGATAAACATGCCCCTTCTGAAAAAAATCCAGTACACGCCCCCCCAAAAAACCACATTAAAAAATAAAATATTACAAACCAAGCAACAATTATCACTAATTTTAATTGACTACTCAATTTTTTTTCTTGGACCATACAAAATCAACCAATTCATCAAGACATATTAATATTAACAATACTAAATAAAATTGTCCCCTATTAAGTTTTTAAGCCTTGCCCGCCTTATTGTTTTTAGGGATATTGATGGTTGAAATGGAATTACCTTGGGTTGAAAAATATAGACCAAAAACATTAGATGATGTTATGGGGCATGAAGAAATCACTAAAAGACTTAAAAGTTATGTTAAAAAAAGAAACTTACCAAATATGCTTTTTTCTGGACCAGCAGGAACTGGAAAAACAAGTTCAAGTATAGCTATGGCAAGAGAATTATTTGGTTCTGGAATGGACCAAAATTTTTTAGAATTAAATGCGTCTGATGAAAGAGGAATTGATGTTGTAAGAAAAACAATAAAAGACTTTGCTAGAACTTTAGCATTTGATTCTGAATTTAAAATAATTTTTTTAGATGAATGTGATGCTCTAACAAGTGATGCTCAACAAGCTTTGAGACGAACCATGGAAAAATATACCCGAACATGCAGATTTGTATTAAGTTGTAATTATTCAAGTAAGATTATTGAACCAATACAATCAAGATGTATAATTTATAGATTTAAACCACTTAATGGCGAAGATATTGAAAAACATATGCAATTAATTTCTGAAAAAGAAAAATTAATTATTGATGAAGAAGCAAAAAAAGCTGTGAATTATATTGCTCAAGGTGACTTAAGAAAAGCATTAAATATTCTTCAAGCAGCTGCATCATTAACTGACAAAATTGATGAAGAAACTGTTTATAGTGTTTCTTCCAGAGCAAGACCTGAACAAGTCCAAGAAATGATTCTTTTAGCTTTGAATGAAAAATTTTTAGATGCAAGAAAAAAATTAGATGAATTAATGTATGAACAAGGAATGTCAGGTGAAGATGTTTTGATACAACTTTATAGAGAAACAATGGCTTTAGATGAAAGTAAATTAAGTAATAAAAATAAAATTGCTTTAGTTGATATTATTGGAGAATATGATTTTAGAATTGTTGAAGGAGCAAATGAAAGAATTCAATTAGAAGCTTTGCTCGCACAATTTATGAAATTTAAAAAGTGATTTTTTTTGAGAACTATAAAGAAAAATATAACTACTGTTAATTTACCCCAATCAAAAATAAAAAAAATAACAATGCCTTCTGCAAAAAAATTGGCTGCAGAAAAAATGTTATTTAAATCAATATCAAAAACACCAGAAAGAAAAATGAATTCAAAACTAATGCAAGCAAATGTTGGCAGAACATTAGATAGTATGCAAGTGTTTGATACAAAAAAACGTAAAGCCACACACCAATGTATGCAAATGATTGCTAATGGAAAGCTAGGTCAAACTGAAATAATACAAATAGCAAATGAAATAAAAAAAATACTTGGCAAAAGAAATGCAATATTATTTTTTAAAAGAATAGCCCCAATACAAGAAAGAAATAGTATGATTGCAAAAATTTTATTAAACTATTTTACAGAAAAACAAATAATCAAAAAAACAAAAATGAATTAAAATCAACAATAATCAAATAGATTTTTCTGCTTCTTAAAAAACTCAAGTAGTTTACTCTCTTTCTTCCACAAATTTATTGGAACTCGAAGTTTCTTACTAATAAAATTTAATGCCAATTCAATATTAGAAAAATTTAATGGTTTGAGTCTCATTGCTGCCGCCACAGTTTCGCCACACACCCAATTACCCAAAGGTACTTTATATCCTTCCCCAATTTCTCTCATAACTATTACGGCTGCTTGTTTTTTGTAATTTACTAAATATTCCACAACAGACAATCGAACAGCATGATATGCCCCCGTGACATTATCAGGATAACTTTTCATTCCAGAATAAAACTCATGATCTTGAATAACTTTTAGTTTAGATTTATCAGGTTCAGGATTCCAAAGACTTCCAGGAACCCAACATTCCAATTGTTCAAATGACCATGCTCTTGGTAACAGAATTATAATAAATTTATTATCAAAATAAGTATCTTGAAAAACTTGAACCGAATCAATAATTGCGAAACCTTTCACTTTTTCAATTAAATGTTTGCCAATAGCATCTTGTGAAGCTACAATTGACCACCTTGTTGGAACAATTTTTCTATTCTTTTTTACGCCCAATGCTCCTGAAGAAAGAACCTTGGAAAGAGTTGAAACAGGAATATTGTCTTCATAAAGTTCAATTAAAGCAATAGATGATTTTACATCAGTATCAGAATACATATAATCTAATTTTTTTGGAATATGTGGGTTTTCCTGAATTTTTAAAGTATTCATTTTTGCAGATGGTCCTAAAGGCCCAGCAAAAGAATCAAAAGAGATTTTTTTTGAAGGTTTTTTTTCAAGATTTACTTCAATATTTATTTGATGAGAAGACATTGCAATTTCTTGAAAATCAATTAACTCATAACTAGGGTTTGATGCAAGAGACACAGGCATAGATTTGTAGCTTCTTAATAATGACTCCCGAAAAGAAATTATTTTTTCTTGCGAAAGACCATACCATTCTTCAGGAGTATCACTCATCCCATTCATTTCTTTGGGAAGTGAAGAAAGTGGAGCAACCGCAACTTTTGGATAATTTTGCCAAGAAACAAAAAACCCCGGTGGTGAAGCTCCATCAAAATTTTTTCCAATCATTGATGAAGAAATGGACTTTTGATTTTCTTGTTGTTTTAGAATTGGGCAGAATTTTAATCCACACAATAATTTTCCCTTACATTTAATACACAATTCAGAGCTAATCAACAAAAATCGCCTCAAAAAAATATTCCCACATAAAAATTAACAACAATATAAAATATATTTATTCAAAAATAAGATAAAACCTAACTATTACAAACAAACAAACCCATTATTACACCCATTCCAAAAAAATCACAAAATGTTGGACATTTTTTTGTTCAATTTTAAAAGAAAGTTTTTTATAAAAGTAACCCATTAATATAACATGGCATTTAAAAATCTCGTAGAAGAAGCTAAAAAAAATACTCCCAAAAAAATATTTAGACGAGATGATGAAATACAAAATTTAATTGATTGCACTGGCGCTACTCCAATTTATGTTTCATCTGAAACAAAAACCAGTTGGGAAAATTGTAGATTTTTAAAAAATGTAGGAAATCAAAATTTTTGTAAAGAATTTCTATGCATGTGTTCTAAAGAAAAATGTAATCGTGCAAAAAAATAATTTTTATTCAAAAATTTATTATTTAAACTAATTTAACCCCTCACCAATTTAACATTCAAACTAATTTAACACCTGACTTAATTTATTATTCAACACACTTTACAAAAATGTATATTTTATTACATTTAACAAATGTGATTTAATAATAACTAGTTTCACACATTAAATTTATGTGATTAAATGAAAATTAATAAACTAATTAAAAATAATTTTAAAATCACCACCCCCATCAGCACGCAAACGCAACAATAATCATGCAAATGTTAAAAATCCTCTAAAAAGCGTGTTTTTAAAGTTTTTTAAGATTAAGTTAAAATAGGAGATTGATTAAAATGGTTGAAGAAAATAAAAAAGTATATGACAATAATTACTTAGAAAAAATGTGGCATACCACAGCACATGTATTCGCAGAAGCATTAACTGAACTTTATCCAACAAC
Source organism: uncultured archaeon (assembly GCA_964550725.1). Classification (GTDB taxonomy): domain Archaea; phylum Iainarchaeota; class Iainarchaeia; order Iainarchaeales; family JAAZKV01; genus CAZKAC01. The sequence goes on along the minus strand of CAZKAC010000046.1, from coordinate 6,289 downwards.
AATTATAGCAATTGGCCCACCAATAGAAGAAGGTTTCCATTATGATTTTGATTTTGATGAAAAAATAGATTCTGAAGAACTTGAAAAAATAGAACAAAAAATGAGAGAAATTATTAAAAGAAAAGAAAAAATGATTTGTGAAAAAATTGAAATAGATCAGGCAATTAATCTTTTTAAAGAAAACAAATACAAAATTGAATTGATTAATGATTTGAAAGAAAAAGGTGAAAAAAATGTAACTGTTTTTAAAACAGGAGAAAATGGAAACTTTTTTGATTTATGTAAAGGCCCACACTTAGAAAATACTTCTGAAATTGGAGCATTTAAACTTTTAAAAGTTTCAGGAGCATATTGGAAAGGTAATGAAAAAAATAAACAATTAAAAAGAGTTTATGGAATATCTTTTCCAACAAAAGATGAATTGAAAAATTGGGTTAAAATGAAAGAAGAAGCTGAAAGCTCAGACCATAATAAAATTGGTAGAGAACTAGAATTTTTTATGACTCATGAACTTATCGGACAAGGTTTACCTTTATTAATGCCACGCGGAGCAAAAGTATTTCAATTATTAACAAGATTTATTGAAGATGAAGAAGAAAAAAGAGGATATGTATATACTCGCACACCATACATGGCAAAATCAGATTTATATAAAGTTTCTGGACACTGGGATCATTACAAAGATGGAATGTTTATTTTAGGTGATGAAAAAAAAGACACTGAATTATTTGCACTTAGACCAATGACTTGCCCATACCAATTTTTAATATATAAAAATGGATTGAAGTCATACAAAGATTTACCAATAAGATATGCTGAAACATCTGTTCTTTTTAGAAATGAATCATCAGGAGAAATGCACGGACTTACAAGAGTTAGACAATTTACTCTTTCAGAGGGACATATTGTTGTTACTCCTAAACAACTTGAAGAAGAATTTTTAGGCGTTATTGATTTAATAAATTATATAATGAAAACTATTGGGATTGAAAAAGAAATTTCATATAGATTTTCAAAATGGGACCCTAAAAAGACTGATAAATATATAAATAATCCAAAAGCATGGGAACATTCACAAAATGCTCTTAAAAAAATACTTGATAATTTAGGTTTAGAATATATTGAAGCCGATGGTGAAGCCGCATTTTATGGACCAAAACTTGATTTACAAGCAAAAAATGTTTATGGAAAAGAAGATACTATAATAACAATTCAGATTGATTTTGCATTACCTGAAAGATTTGACATGACATATATTGATAAAGATGGAAAAAAACAGAGACCCTACATAATTCATCGAAGTTCAATTGGATGTTATGAAAGAACACTCGCAATGTTGATTGAGAAATACAAAGGAGCAATGCCTGTTTGGTTATCACCAGAACAAACAATAGTTATACCAGTTTCTGAAAATTTTGAAAACTATGGGCAAAAAGTTTTTGAAGAACTTTTAAAATTAAATATAAGAGCAAAACTTGATAGTAGAAATGAAACTCTTGGATATAGAATAAGAGCTGCTCAAAAATTAAAAATACCCTATATTATTGTTGTAGGAGCTAAAGAACAAGATACAAACATGGTGACTGTAAGAACAAGAGATGGAAAACAAGAGACTATGGAAACAAATAAGTTTATAGAAAAAATTTGCGCCGAAATAGAAAAAAAGCAATAAACCAATAAAAAAAATAGATATAAATTTTTTTTTACACTGAGTTTTTTTAATGAAAACTTATGATAATAAAACTTATATAATCTAAAATACATCTAAATATCATGGTTGATGACTATTTATCTGACTTAATAAAAAGGGCTAAAGAAAAAAATACCTCAAATGAAAAAAATAACCTAACTAAAACTCAAACAGATTCAGAAAAACCAAACTTTACGAATAACAATCAAAAATTATTTCAAGACACTACCCCCAATTTAAAAACTAATCAAATTGAATTGCCCAAAACTAAACAAAATAACAAAAATAATAATGTAAATAATGAAGAAAATATTCCAAAAAAAATTGATATGGACCAAACTAACACTCCTTTTGAATTATTAAACCAAATAAAACAACAAAATCAAAATCAACCAAATAAAGGATTTGAACCAAAAATAGGAACAATAAAAATACCTGATTCTATTCCAAACAAAGATGATAAAAATAATGATTTAGAATCAAATAATCTAAAAAATAAATCAGAAATTAAACAAAACCAAGACTCAAACATAAATAAATTTAATGTTGAAGAACAAGAAGAAGAAATTGCAAACTCTATAACTCCCAAAGATATTAGTAAAATTAAAGAACGAGTTGATTTTGAATCAAATTTTGAAATTGAACCAAATTCAGAAAAAACAGCTGCTGAAAAAGAATTAGAAAAAGCAAAAAAAACAGAACTCATAACTTATGGAACAGTAAAAATTTATAAAATCCCAGGAAAACCCCTACCTTATTATTTTACTCCCACAACTCGCCCAACCTCTGCCGAAAGAAGAATAATTAATACTATAAAAGAAGCTACAACAAGATTAATTTCAATTTCAAGATTAAAAATACGTGATCCTGAACAAAGAAGAATAATTTATAAACAAAAAATTCTTGAAATTTTAAAACACACTACTACTTTAAAAATTCCAGAAACAAAAATAAATTTTTATGCCGAAGCAGTCGTAAGAGAAATGATTGGATATGGATTAATTGATGATTTAATAAAAGATGATTTACTTGAAGAAATAATGATAGTTGGTCCAAAAAAACCAGTATATGTATTTCACCGCGATTATGAAATGATGACAACAAACATAGAATTTTTTTCAGAACAAGAAATTGAAGATTTAATAAACAGAATTGCAAGAGAAGTTGGCAGAAGAGTAGATGTTTCTTCTCCACTAATTGATGCAAGATTACCTGATGGAAGTAGAGTAAATGCAACTATTCCCCCAGCATCAATAAGTGGTGGAACATTAACAATTAGAAAATTCAAAACAGATCCTTATTCAATAATAGATTTAGTTAAAATGGGAACTCTAAATAGTGAGGCTGCAGCATTTTTATGGGTGTGTGTGGAAGGGATGGGAGTCAAACCAGCAAACATATTAATTTCTGGAGGAACCGGTTCAGGAAAAACAACATTACTTAATGTAATGGCATCTTTTATTCCAGATAGAGAAAGAGTAATAACTATTGAAGACACTGCTGAACTAAGATTACCTATTGAACATTGGATTCGCATGGAATCTCGCCCCCCTGGACTTGAAGGAACTGGAGAATTAAGAATGGATGTTATCACAAAAAACGCATTAAGAATGCGCCCCGACAGAATAATTGTTGGAGAAATAAGACACGAAGAAGCATTTACTCTTTTTACTGCAATGAACACTGGCCACGATGGTTGTATGGGAACAGTACACGCTAATAGCGCACAAGAAACATTAGTGCGTGTTACAAACCCTCCAATGAATGTGCCAAGCATAATGATGTCAGGACTAGATTTTATAATTGTGGAAAACAGATTACATGATAGAAGAAAAGGAACAATTAGACGAATAATTGAAATTGCTGAAGTAAAAGGAGCACTTGAAGGAAAATTACAAACCGAAGTAATCTATCAATGGGACCCAATAAAAGACGAACTTGAAAAAACTCTAATGGACAGCACTTACCTAAAACAACTATCCAATTTTACCGGCAATAATCGTAACAATATACTCGCCGAAATCGATTTGAGAAAAAAATTTATTGAAAAATTATTAAACAAAAATACCCACGATATGAAAAAAGTCTCATTAGATTTCAAAAATTTTTTACAACAAAGAAAAATAATTAATGATTATAAATAAAAAACAAAAATAAAAAAGACAAGAATAAAAAAAAAATAAAAATTATAAATAATTTAATAATTACAATTAATTAAAAAATAAATTAATATAAGGGATATTATGTCAATAAAAAATTCAATTGCGATTGATGAAAATGAAGTACGACAAATCGTCGAAACTATGAAAAAAAAATATCGTGAAGAGGGACAAGAATTTGAAGAAACTACTGATACATTAAAAGAATTAAGAGGAATTATTTCAGAAGGAGCTTATTCAAAAATTGATATAAGTTCTGCTGAAGATATTGAAGATTTTGATTCTGAATATACTCAATTTTTTGGAACATTATATTTAAATCTAAAAGGAATTATTGACCCATTACAAAAAATGTTTAAGAATTTTTCACTCACAAAGGAACTTAGTTATAATTTATATTCTGCTAATATGCGATACTCAGCAAAACAATATCTTGCAATATCTACTGCTGTTGGATTTTTAATTGGGTTAATAGGAATAGTAATAATATTAATTATAAGCGCCGCAATAGGATTAATACAAGTGATGGTATTAGCTCCATTAGTAGGAGGATTACTATTTTTGCTTGGAACATTATTTACACTATGGCAACCTAAAAAAAATGCAATAGCAAGAGGTGAAGAATGTTCATTAGAACTACCTTTTGCTTTACGTCACATGTCAACAGAATTAAAAGCAGGAGTAGGATTATACAAAACAATACAAGCAATTGCTATTTCCAATTATGGTGTTTTAAGCGAAGAATTTACTCGAACAATAACTGAAATAGAAGAAGGAATTGATACAAGCGTAGCATTAAAACATTTAGCACTTAGAACATATAGTCGCCCATTAAGAACAACAATAATGCACACAATACGTGCACTAAAAATAGGAGGCAATTTATCAATAATTATGTCAGACATTGCAGAAGATGTTACTGAAGATTTGAAAAATAAAGTTTTTGCATTCTCTCAAAAAATGAATTTTTTTGCAGTAGTTTTTATATTCGCAGGAATTATTTTACCAGTAGGAATAACTATATTGGGAGCAATAAGAAATGCTCCCGCCCTTTCAGGAGGAGGACAACTTTTTTCAAGCATCCCCCTAACCCCAGAAATAATGTTAATATTCTATCTAGTAGCAATGCCAATTATTTTTATAGGAATGATATATTTAATACAAGGAATGCAACCAAAGATGTGAAATTATGGATTTAGAAAAAATTATTAAAAAATATTCATGGTGGATGGAATTTAGCAAAATAAAAATTCCCCCATCAATTTGGATTTCAATGACTTTAATAGTTACAATAATAATTAGTTTTTTAGTTTGGATAACCAGTGCATTATTCATACATGAAGCAAATCTTTTACCAATAGCTTTTGGATTAGCAACATTTGTTTTAATGATTGGATACCCATATATGAAATTTCAATCAATAATTGACACAATAGAAGAAAATTTTAGTGATGCGTTAAAACAAATGGCTGACACATTAAAAGTGGGAGATACTTATGAAAGTGCTTTAAGAGAAGTTGCTACTTCAGAATATGGAAGACTTTCAGAAGAAATGGAATTAGCATTAAGAAGACTTGAAGAAGGTGAAAATATTGACACCACTCTAAAAGGATTTGCAGAAAGAATTGATTCAAAAACAGTTAAACGAACAATCGCAATCATTCTTGATTCAATTAGAACAGGCGCAAGTCTTGCCGACATACTTGATGAAATTTCAGACGATGTTAGAGATTTTTATAGATTAAAAGAAAATAGAAAAGCTAACACAACAATGCAATTCATATTCATGATAGCCGCGGGAGGAATAATCGCTCCAGCAATATTTGGAGAAGTTAATGCAATCATGAAAATATTCTCAGCAGTCTCAATGCAATCAGTAACCATAACACAACAAACAACAGCAAACAATACATCCAACTTTATTCTAACACTAATCCAAATTTATATAATTATTGAAATTTTAGCATCAGGTATTATGATGGCAATTATACGAGATGGAAAAATAAATAAAAGCATTATCTACATCCCCATACTATTATTAATAGCATTTGTATCATATTATGCCGCAAGCATAGTAACAAATGCAATGATTGTTAATGTGATTTAAATGGAAGAACGAGCTCAAACAAGCATTGAATATTTGTTAATAATTGTTGGCGCGGTTGTTATTGTAACAATAATTGCAATATTTGTAAAAAATGTAGCTAACTCAATTAATGAGAGTGCACAAACAACTATTGATAATCCCCCAGAATCAGGATTAAATTAACTAAAAATATCTAAAAAAAACAATTGTCTTAATTTTAAAAAAAATCAATTAAAACAAAAAATATTCTTAAAGGTATGTGCTAACCGTTTTCTAGGTTTTGTTTGATTTGTGTGAATGGGTTGAGTTCTTGTTGTTTCCATGTGGTTATTAAACTTGTTAAAATTGAAAATG
>CAZKAC010000045.1:0-4203 GCA_964550725.1 uncultured archaeon | reverse complement strand
TAATCAACACATATTAATCAAAAATATTAATCAACACATATTAATCAAAAATATTAATCAACACATATTAATCAACACATATTGATCAAAAATATTAATCAACACATATTAATCAAAAATGTTAACTAATATTATTAACATACAATTTTTCACAACAACCAATTTATTATATTTTTATCTTTTTTAACTAATACATTTTCTTTTATATTTGTCATCTAAACGAACAATGTCTTTTTCATCAAATTTTCCAAAAGATATTTCAAGAATTAGCATTTCCTTTGAAGTGGCTTTTGCACGATGTAAAGTATTTTTTGGAATAAAAAACTCTTTTCCAAAAGAAGCAATTTTTTTAGAATTACCAATAATAATTTGCCCTTTTCCACTTATTATTCTCCAAAACTCGTTTCTTTTTGAATGTTTTTGTAAACTTATTTCTTGATTTTTTTTAATTGTTAAAATTTTTACAGTTACTTTTTTGTTTAAACAAAATTGTTCAAAAACACCCCAAGGAGTTATTACTTTTTTTGAACCATTAATAAAACAATTTTTAATCATAATTAATTAATGTTTTTATTAAATAAAAGAATATTGGTGTTTGGTGTTTTGAACTAATTAGTATTAAAATTATTTTTAATTGAATATATTAATAATTAAATAATTTAACTTAATATATTAATAGTCCAAGTAAAAAAGCTTTTTATATTACTTAATCTCTTATTAAAGAATGAATGGAACAATTATTGCAATAAATCATTTTAATCTTGCAAAAAAAATTTCTAAAAATACTGGTTTAGTTTATGCAAAAATTAATCATAAAAATTTTCCAGACAAAGAGTCTCACATAAATATCCCTTGTAGAGTTAAAGGGCAAAAAGTTTTTGTTTTAGTTGATTATTCACAAGCTCCTGATGAGCTTTTGAGTATATCTTTTCTAATTAGTGAAACTCTCAAAAGACTTGGAGCAAAAAAAGTTTTTCTTATTGCACCCTATTTAATTTATATGCGACAAGATAAAGAATTTGTGAAAGGAGATGTTATTAGTGCACCTATTGTATGTAAACTTATTTCAAAACAATTTGATGGAATTATTACTATAGACCCCCATTTACATAGAATTCATTCATTAAAACCATTTTTTGGTAATAAAGTTTCAATAATTTCAGCAACAAAAACACTTGGAGAATTTTTGAAAAAAAAGAAAGAAGATTTTGTTTTAGTTGGGCCTGATGAAGAAAGTAAACAATGGGTAAAAAAAGTTGCCAATATTTCAAAAAATGAATTTGTTGTTGCTACAAAAAAAAGGTTAGGAAGCAGAAAAGTAAAAGTATCTATTGAAAAAAAAGGAATTAAACTTAATGGAAGAAAAGTAATAATTATTGATGATATTATAAGTACTGGGCACACTATACTAGAAAGTATAAAAGGATTAAAAAAAGAAAAAGTTTCAGAAATTGAGTGTTATTGTATACATGGAATATTTGCTGAAAATGCTTTAAAAAAAATTAAGAAAGCTAAAGTAAAAGCATATTCATCAAATACTATCTCTAATTCTATTTCAAAAATTGATGTTTCTAAGATTATCTCAGAAAAGGTAATAAAATGGATTTAAAAAATTTTAATACAAAGAGTTTACAACAAAAAATGAAACTGAATGCTTGTAAAAAGGCAATTGAATTTTTACCAAAAAATGGTAAAATTGGTTTAGGTTCTGGTTCAACCATTAATCTATTTGCTAAAAAAATTCCAGAAGATACAAAAGCAACATTTTATTGTGTTTCTAAAAAAGCATTTAAAATTCTCAAAAAAAAAGGATTTAATGTTTCTGATGAAATATGTGCTGTTGATATTGCTTTCGATGGATTGGATAATATTTTAGGTGATGAAAGAAACAAAGTTGCAATCAAGGGAGCGGGAGGATTAGATTTTGTTGAAGAAAAAAAACTAGATTATTTGGCAAAAAAACTCATACTGTTAATGGATGAATACAAATTAAAAAACGACAAAATGATAACTATTTTTGTTGAAGTTGAAAAAGATTATAAACAACAATTCATAGAAAAAATGCAGACATTACAATATAATCCAAAACAATTATCAAAAAGAAATCCAAATTTGAAAAATAAAAAAAACAAATTCTTCTACATAATTATTCGGGGTAATGAAAACCTTAATAAATTAGAAAATTATATTGAATCAATAAAAGGAATAAAAGGGTGTGGAATTTTTTCAAAAAAAGATTTTACATTAATAATTGGAAATAAAAAAGGAACAATGGTGATTAAATGAATAATACAAATGTAATAAAAACAAAATTACAAGTCGCATTAGATTTTGCTGATGAAAAAAAAGCATTTTCTATTGCAAAAAAAGTCTGCAAATATGCTGAAATAATTGAATTAGGAACTCCATTAATAAAAAATTGTGGTGCAAAAAATATAACAAAAAAAATGAAAAAACTTTGTAAAAACTCAAAAATATTTTCAGACTTAAAAACAATGGACACAGGAGCTTTTGAAGCAGAAATAGCAATAAAAAATGGTGCAAATTATGTTACTATTCTTGGAGTTTCTGATATTGATACTATTAAGGGTGCAATAAAAAAAGTAGGAAAAGAAAATGTTGTAATAGATCTAATCGGATGTAATAATGTAACAAAAAGAATACATGAACTTATGAAAGTTGGTGCAAAAAATTTTGAAATACACACAGGAATTGATCAACAAAACAAAGGAATGACTCCTTTCAAAAATCTTTCAAATGCCAAAAAAATAAAAGGAATAAAAATATGGGTTGCTGGAGGAATAAAACTAGAAACTATTAATCAAGTCATAAAATATTCTCCAGAAGTAGTTGTTGTTGGAGGAGCAATAACAAAAGCAAAAAACCCCGAAAAAGAAGCAGAACAAATAAAAAACAAAATTAGTGAGGCTGAAAGATAAATGAAACAGAGTTATATTTCAAAAGAAAAAAAAATACTTGAAGAAATAAAAAAAGTTTTGGAAAAAAATTCCGAAAGTAGTGAAAAAGACATTGTAAAAGAAATAAAAAAAGCAAAAAAAATATTTGTTTTTGGCCAAGGAAGATCAGGATTAATGGCAAAAAGTTTTGCAATGAGACTTGCACAAATGGGCAAAAAAACTTTTGTAGTCGGAGAAACAATTACTCCTTCAATAGGAAATAAAGACTTATTATTAGTTGTTTCAGGTTCAGGTGAAACAAAAACTGTTATAGATATTGTTAAAGAAGCAAAAAGTGTAAATGCAAAGATTTTTTGTATCACATCTAACAATAAAAGTACAATAGCAAAACAATCAGATAAAATAATTATCCTAAATGCAAAAACAAAAGTTTGTGGAAAAAGTATAGAGCCTCTAGGCAGTTTATTTGAACAAAGCACACTTATTTTTCTTGATGCTGTGATACTTGGGTTAATGGGAAAAAATACAGAAACAAAAATGAAAAAGAGACATGCAACACTTGAATAATTTAAATAAATAAAAAAAAATTAATAATTTAAAAATAAAAAATATATATATTTTTTACTTTATCTTTGAAGCAGATTTTTTATCTATAACTAACATAGCGTTTTTATGATAATTTAGAACAGCAAGAGGACATTTTTTCATATCAGACATTTTTTTACTCTTAATTGCAAATTCAACAGCAGTTGATTTATTCTTACCACTAGCAATAACAAATATTTTTTTACTCATCATTATAGTAGAAATACCAACAGTGAATGCTTTTTTTGGAACAGAAGAAGCAAGCATTTTAGATTTTGTTTTTAAAGTACTTTTTGCAAGTGAAATAATTCTTGTTTTACTATCAATAGAACTCCCCGGTTCATTAAATGCAATATGCCCATTTTCTCCAAGCCCCAAAACACAAAAATCAACGCTATTTTTTAAAATTTTTTTATCATATAATTTACAATCTTTTAAAGGATTCTTTGAAGCAGTATTAAATGTATGAATATTTTTTTGCTTAAAATTAGTTTTAGAAAAAAGTCTTTTTTCTAAATATAAAGTAAAACTACGCCTATCTCCTTTTTTTAAACCAACAAATTCATCCAATTGAAAAAACTGGGCATTTGAAAAATCTAATTTATTTTTACCTTTCAATTTTGAAATCATCAAATATAATAATTTGGCAGTTTCTCCAGTTGGGACAATAAATATTGAATTTTTAATTATTTTTAATTGA
>CAZKAC010000044.1:0-3234 GCA_964550725.1 uncultured archaeon | reverse complement strand
ATAAACAAAATAACATTAATTAAATAATGAGAAATAATCATTCAAACCAAAACAAATCTAATACAAACAACAATAATATTTCACACTCTATTACAAGTTTTTTACAAAACAAAAAAAATATTAATAAAAAAAATATTGGACAAGGGACGATTGAATATTTGATAATAATAGCAATAATAAGTGTAATAGGATTAATCGTAACTGGAATTGCTACAGGACTATTCGACCAAACACAAGTAATTAATACAAGCGAACAAATAATAGGACAAATAGGTTCAAGCGGAATAAGCATCAACAGCGCAATAAGCGATTACGAAGGAGACGGACTCTTAAACCTAAAAAACACTACAGGAGAAACAATCAACCTAAACAAAATAACCACCGAACAAGGAGAAAACAATTACAACAAACAATGGATACAAGGCAACACAGAACTAATACAAACAGAAAACCTATGCACATGCAAAACAGGACAAACAAAAAAAACATGCAACTTCACATTCGAATACACAACAAGACACGGACTAGAAAAAAAAACAACCCAAACAATAACAGTAGAATGCTCCGAAAACTTCGAACCAACAAAAACACCAGTACAACCAATACAAGAAGAAACATTCTACCTAGAATTCAACAACCTAACAACAATACCATCCACATACATATACACAACAAACGAACAAACTATTCCAAAAAACAGCACATTATACATGGAATTAGAACTAGAAAACAACCCGAGAAAAATAGAATGGATAAAAAACAACAATGCAACAACAGCATGGGAAAAAGATATAATGCAAGAAGCAATATTCCACAACCAAACATTCGAATTTGAAGAAAATGATGTGCTAAAATTTAGAATAACACAAAGTGCTATGATGGGTATGTTTAATAGAGCTAAAGGAACTGTAACAATAAAACTTAACAATGAAAACGGGCCAATTGTAGCAGAATTCGAATTTGATCTTGCTGCATATGGGGCTCTTTAATAATTTGATTAATCCCATTTTAATTTAATTAATCGCATTTTAATAAATAACAATCAAAAAATTTTTTGAACTTCTTTTTCTGGTTCAATTGTTTTTGTTGCAACAAAATCTTTTGGAAAAAATTGTTCAAATCGCTTGTCTGAAAACCTCTTATCCAAAAAAATACACACACCCCTATCATTTTCTGATCTTATTACTCGGCCAGCAGCTTGAACAGCCTTATTTATTGCAGGTGCATTATATGCGTACTCCCAACCTTTTTTGAATTTTTTATCATAATAATCTATCAATGCTTTTGTTTGTAACGATACTTTTGCAAATGGAACACCTACAATTATCGCACCATACAAATGTTCTCCAGGAAAATCTATTCCTTCTGCTATTGAACCACCAGAAACAGCTAATAATAAACCACCAAAACTATTTCCCAAACAACGAAAATTATGTATAAGACTTTCTTTTTCGCTAATGTTTAATTCTCTTTCTTGTTTTAAAATTTTTCTTGAAACAATTATTTTTGGAGCAACCCTTTCAAGAATTTCAAACGATGGAAAAAAAACAATTGTATTACCAGGAATTTTTGGAACAATATTATTTATCATTTTTGCTATTTCATCAAATTGTTCTTCATTCCTTTCAGTATATTTTGTTGTTGTTTTTTCAACAAACAAATTCAACCTATTTTCTTTTGAAAAAGGAGAAGGATATTCTTTTGTAATGCCCTTGTTTATCCCCAGTATGTCAACAAACATTTGCAATGGTAATAAAGTTCCCGACATTAATATGGCCGAATGTACATTGTTAAACACTTTTCCTGAAAAATCAGCAACATCTAATGGGTTAATTGTAAGATTTAATGAATTTTTTCTTTCAATTATTTGTAGTTTATGCTCGTTTTTTTGTGAAAACAATTCAATAAAAGTTAGTACTTTTAATAAAGCACAATTCTCTATTTTTCTTCTAGCCATAAACAATAAACCAGCTTCTTCAATATGCATAATATTATTTCTCGCTATTTTATGCAAAACATCCAAATCAATTTCATTAATAAGAGCCTCATTCCTATTTAAGGAAAGATTTTTTCCTAAAGAAACAATCTCTTTCTCAATATCTTTTAGTGTAAATTCTACTTCAAATTTCCCAATTCCTTTTGCCTCATTTTGCGCTATTTTCAGCACATCCAATGACAAAGAAATACTAAACATATCCCTTATTCTTTCTGACAAATTATGCGCTTCATCAACAATAATTATTGATTCTTTTAAAGAAGTTTTTGCAAAACTAAGTATTGTTTCTCTTATACCAGAATCAAACAAATGAGAATAATCAGCAATAATTATATTTGCTTCCTTGCATTTTTCTAAAATTATTTCATAAGGACATAATTCTCTAACAAAACACTCTTCTTTTGTTTCCGAATAAGACATTCCAAATTTTTTTAAAATAATTGTTTTTCTTTTGTTAGCAATAGCTCTCTGCTTTGGTGTCTTTCCTTTCGTATTATTATAATACTTACACTTCCCTTCTTTCTTTTTTTTTGAACAAGCATCATAAAAACCATAATTAACATTACTCAAAAAAGGATCCAAACACAAACCTTTTTTTCCAACCAAATCAACAGCTTTTACTCCTAAACCAAATTTTTTGTTAATCAATTTTACTGTTTCTAAAGCTATTTCATGTTGAGAAATCTTTGGTGTTAAAAAAAATATTTTTTTCTTGTTTTCAATAGCATAACTAATTGCTGGAGCAAGAGAAGAAACTGTTTTTCCTAGGCCAGTAGGAGCATTAACAAGCAAAACTTTTCCATCAATTATTGCTCTAGAAAAATCTTGCATTAGTTGTGCTTGTTCTTTTCTAACGTTTTCATGGGGAAAATAAACCTTCATACAAAAAGAAAATTGTTTATTGTTATAAAGCTTTGTTAAGATTTGTGCCGGTTAATAAAATAAAAACATTCAAAAAAAGATTTTGTTCAAAAAAAGAAATCCTAACATTTAATTAAAACAATAACCTAAAATAATTACGAACAAGATTGTCCCCAATTAGGTCTTGGCAAAACCCAAGAATCAGCACTATCATCAAAATTTGATGGTTTACTTGAAATTTTTTCCACACACCAACCACTCAAATCCTGATCAAAACTACGAGCACCCGAAAACATACTGCGCATATGTACAACACTACTCGCATCCCACCCACTCAAATCCTGATTAAAACCAAGAGCACCTGAAAACATACTACT
>CAZKAC010000043.1:0-22143 GCA_964550725.1 uncultured archaeon | reverse complement strand
ACTACAATTTTATTATTTTTATTTAAACTAAAAAAGAAAAAACAAACATTAATTATTTTTGAATCACTTGCGATTTTTATGACATCATTAATTATTTTTGAAATCTTGTTTGGCTCAACAATAGGTCTTTTTTTAACAATAACTATTGTTTTATGGAGACTAGTGTATCGAAATAATATTCTATTCAGAAATTTTGTTGGAATCCTTGCAATAGCTGGAGCTGGAGGACTAATAGGATTATCATTAGGATTAATTCCAATAATAACATTTATTACAATATTAGCAATATATGATTTTATAGCCGTATTCAAAACAAAACATATGGTTAAGTTGGGCAAAGAAGTCACTCAGGGAAATTATGCTTTTACTATAGCTATTCCAACAAAAAAACATAAATTTGAATTAGGTAATGGTGATTTGGTAATACCCTTAATAGTTGCATCAAGCATACTTATTAATGGCCCATTCAAAAATAATTTATTAGTAACTTTTTTAGTTTTAATAGCGAGTTATATAGGATTAGCAATAAGCATACAAAGCGTGTCAATTTTAAAACAACCTTTGCCAGCTCTACCCCCACAAACAATATTAATTCTAATTATTATAGGAATAAGTTTTATTTTTGGAGTGTAATAGAATTAATTAAATTTATTTTTTCAAAACCCAAACACTAATTTTACAAATTGAACTCCAAACAAACCAGCATATGCAATAATTATATATCTTGGAACTTTTCCAACCCAACAACCAATAAAAAATTTTTTTATTGAATATTTTATTAATCCTGCCGCCAAACCAACCGCATCAAATGGAAGAGGTGTAAAAGCAAAAAATGCAATAATTGGGATTCCAGCATTAGCAATTTTTTCTTTTAAATGATTTATATTTTCAACCTCAGATTTTTTCATTTTTTCAAAACTCTTTATCCCCATAAGTCCAATAAAATAACCAGATAATTCTCCAATAGCCGCCCCTGTCCCAACAACTAACCCAACAATAAAAGGATAAATTATATCAATTCCAGTTGGTTGAAATCCAAGGTAACCAAAATAACCAAAAACAACTAAATCAATAGGAATGGGCAAAATTATTGAAGCATTTGCAATTATTGACGCAAAAAAAAACCCGAATAACCCAAAATTAACTATTAATTGTTCAATAATTTCTTCAAACATTAAATACTTTAGAAAAGCGCATTTATATAGTTTTTGTTATGAATGATTTTTATGGAAATGACTTATGAACAGATGTTAGATCGTGCATATCTTAGTATACCTAAAAAAGCATTAGAACATGAAAGATTTGAAATACCTCGTGTTGACTCAATGATACAAGGAAGCAAAACTATTGTTAAAGGATTTAATAATTTAATGAAAAATATGCGAAGAGATGAAAAACATTTTTTAAAATATTTAACAAAAGAAACTGCAACAAGTGTTACAAAAAATGGAAATCAATTAACAATAAATGGAAAAGTAAATTCTTATAATTTAAATAAACTGATTGAAACTTATTTTAATCAATTTGTATTATGCCCAGCTTGTGGAAAACCAGACACAAACATAATAACTCAATCAGGTACAAAAGTTATGAAATGTGAAGCTTGCGGAGCAATAAACCCAGTGCGTGGTTTGTGAGGCGAGAAAGTTGATTGCAAAATTACACACTATTGATTCAAAAAGCATACTTGCAATTTGTGATAAAGATTTAATTGGAAAAGAATTTGAAGATGGTAAAATTTTTTTCAGAGCATCTGAAAAATTTTATGGAAATCAAGAATTTTCAGAAAAAGAAATTATTGAAATGGCTCTTGAATCTGATTCAATAAATGTTTTTGGAAACAAATCTTCTGAATTACTTGAAAGGGAAGGTTTAATAAGTGAAAATAATGTGATTATTATTGCAGGAATAAAACACGCACAATTATATAAAATTTAAAAAAAATAAATAATTTAGAGGGATATAAATGGCAAATTTTAATAGTATGAAACGAAAAAATCAAATGCAAAAAAGAAAAACATCAACAACAGGAACTACTGCCAATCCAACTACAACTAATAATACAAATAGTACTAATCCTGAAGAAAGTTTTGGAAGAATGCGAACTCCAAGAAAAGAGGATCTTGAACAATTTGGATTAGTTATTCAATTAATGGGAGCTAATCAAATAATGGTTTTGTGTGAAGATGGAAAAGAAAGAAATATAAGAATTCCTGGAAAATTAAAAAAAAGAGTTTGGGTAAGAGAAAATGATATTGTTATTGTAAAACTATGGGACTTCCAACCAATCAAAGGGGATTTGGCTTGGAGATATATGGGTGGCCAAGTTGAATGGCTTAAAAGAAAAGGTTTATTAAAAAAATTACCTATTTAAAATTTAATATTAATTAATAAAAAGAAAAAATTAAATTATTTTGGATTAAGCTATTTTTATGGATAAAAAAACAGATATTAATTATTATCACGAAAAATTAACACGAAGTGATAACATACGAAGAATTTTTAATGATGTTTTTGATTTTGCCACAATTCAAGCAATTCATGAACTCGCTAGAAAAAAATATTTTAAATTCGTTGAATTTGTGATTGCTACTGGAAAAGAAGGTAATGTGTTTAGATGTGTTAGTGGAAAAAACTTTTTTGCATTAAAAATTTATAAAGTTGATACAAGTGATTTCAAACACATGACTGATTATTTATATGGAGATGAACGATTTAAAAATATTAGAAAAGATAGATTAGAAATAATAAAAGCTTGGACAAAAAAAGAATTTAGAAATTTAAAAGATTTAACAAAAGCAAATATAAGAGTGCCATTACCCATCGCATGTAATAGAAATTGTTTAGTAATGGAATTTATTGGAGATGAAAATGGAAATCCCGCACCCAGCGCAAAAAAGAAACCCTTTAAAGAACCAGAAAAACAATATGAACTTTTGTGTAAATATATGGCTAAAATGGTTGGAGCAAAATTAGTTCATTCTGATTTAAGTGAATATAATATTTTAAACCATGATGAAGAATTAATAATAATTGATGTTGGCCAAACGGTTAGTACACTACACCCTAATGCAAAAGAATTTTTTGAAAGAGATGTGTTAAACTTAAGTAAATGGTTTGTTAAACAAGGGGTAAAAACAAATTATGAAAAAATGTATGAAGATATAAGAAAAATGAAAAACAAATGAAAATTATAAAAACATTAAATCAATTAGAAAAATTTAAAAAATAATTACTAAAAAAATTAAAATTACTAAAATAATAAAAATCAATTATCTAACTTGTCCATATAAATTTTTTTTAAAAAGAATTATTTCAATATATTTTTTAATTAAATCCACTACTACCACTCTCCCCCTAACAAATCAAGTTTATAATAATTTGTAAATCAATATATGTATGCAAGAAACAATAAATATCCCAGAGTCAAGAATTGGTGTCTTGGTAGGTACTAATGGTGAAGTTAAAAAGAAAATTGCAAGAGAAACCGGAATAAACATAGAAATTGATTCACAAACAGGCGAAGTTTTTCTTGAAGGAGAAGGCGAAAAATTTTTTAAAGCCGCAGATATTGTTAAAGCAATTGCACGTGGTTTTTCTCCACAAAGAGCATATACTTTATTTAAACCAGATTATTTATTAAAAATACTTGAAATTTCAGATTATACTGGAAAAAATGCTTCTGCTCAAAAAGCAAAAAGAGGAAGAGTAATTGGTAGAAAAGGAACTGCGCGTAAAATAATTGAACAAAAAACCCAGTCATTAATTTCAGTACAAGGAAAAACAGTCGCAATTATTGCAAAAATAGAATATTTAGAAGCCGTAGTTGATGCGGTAGAAGAACTTTTACAAGGATATAATCATGAAATTACCTTTGGTTTGCTTGAAAAACACTCAAAAGAAAGGTTTGAATTATAAATGTTTAAGTTATAATTTTAATAACAGTAATTTTAATAAAATTTAATAATTAAAATTTAATTAATGGTGAGTTAATGGCAGAAAAAGAAATTAAAGAAAAATCTGTTGCAGATCTTGAAAGTAATTTAATTGAAGATACAACAAAACTAGATAAAGAATTCAAAGAACATTCAGTTGCAGAATTTTTTAAAAAAAATAAACAAATGCTTGGATTTTATGGAAAAGTAAGAATGTTAACAATGGTTATCCACGAATATGTTACTAACTCAATAGATGCTTGTGAAGAAGCCCACATTCTCCCAAATATTGATGTTAAAATTGATGAATTAGGAAAAGAATATTATGAAGTGACTGTTTCAGATAATGGGCCTGGAATTTCTCAAGAAAATGTAGGTAAAGCATTTGGTAAATTATTAGCAGGTACAAAATTCCATAGACTTATTCAAAGTAGAGGACAACAAGGAATTGGTGCATCAGGATGTACAATGCTTGCTCAAATGACTACTGGAAAACCATCAAAAGTGATTACTGGTCAAAAGGGAAAAACTCCAATATCTCTTGAAATTACAATTGATCCTGCAAGAAATGAACCAAAAATATCTAATTTAAAAGAACTTGGAAAAGCATTTCAAGGAACAGCTATACAAGCAAAATTTAAAGGGATAATTTATCGTGATTCTGAACAAGGCCCTCTTGAATATATTAAAAGAACAGCTATTGCTAATCCTCACGTACAAATTTCTTGTCGTGACCCAATGGGACAAAAAATTACTTTTAAAAGAACATTAAACGAAATTCCAACAGCTCCAAAAGCAATTAAACCACACCCACGAGGAATTACTGTTGATGAAATAATTTCATTAAGTAAAAAAACTAATGGACGAACCGTTTCAAGTTTTTTATCTAATGATTTTGATAGAATGGGAGCTAAAGCTTTAACAGAAATAAAAAAGAGAATAAAATTTGACATAAATAAAGATCCTAAACATTTAACTTGGGATGAATCTGAAGAAATTGTAAATGCGTTTAAAGATATTGATTTTATTGCTCCAACTACTGATGCCTTAAGACCAATAGGTGAAGATAGAATTCAAAAATCATTAAGTAGTATATTACAACCAGAATATGTTACTGTACTTACAAGAAAAGCTGCAGTATATGCAGGAGGATTTCCATTTCAAGTAGAAATTGGAATTGCATATGGTGGATTAGCAGGACGACAAATTGGAGAAGAAAGAAGATTAGAAATTATGAGATTTGCGAATAGAGTTCCATTACTTTTTGATGCTGGAAATTGTGCATTAACAAAATCTGCACAAGATATTGATTGGAAAAGATATGGTATAAAAAATCCAGAAACATCTCCAGTAACAATTTTTATTAATTTTATTTCAGTACATATTCCTTACACAGGAGCAGGGAAACAAGCAATTGCTGATGAAGATGAAGTATTAGAAGAATTAAGATTAGCATTAATGCAGACTGCAAGAAGAGCAGGAGTGTATATTGCAAGAAAGAGAAGAGAACGCGAAAATCAAATGAAAAGACAAATGTTCTACAAATATATTCCTGAAATAGCAAAAGCATTAAAAGGACTTACTGGTGCTGATGAAAGTGACATAAAAAAGAGAATGGAAAAACTTGTTTTAGAAAAATTAGAACTTGAAGATCAAGAAGAAGCTAAAAAAGTAGAACATGAAGATAAACTACTTGACAAACATGGAATAGGAAGTGCGATTGATAAAATTAATGGATTAAAAAAGAAAAAGGGGGCTAAAAAATGAGTAAATCAAAAATGCCAAATGCAGTGGGACCAAAAGAAATTGCAACAAGAATAAAAACAATGGCTGAGGGAATGGTGAAAGAAATTAAAGCTCATAAAGATCCAACTTTTACAACAATGCAAAGAGGAAAAAATAATGTAGAATGGGATGAAAAAAGAGGATATTTATCTCTTGGAGATAAAAAAACAACAAGAAATTTTTTGAACATAGGACATGCTAGAAAATTTATGCAAACAACAATAATTGCACAAAAAACACAAGATTATTTAAAACATAACAAAACCGCATCAATTCGTGAAATTTATTATGAATTAAAACACACAATTGAAGGAACAAAAGAAAACACTTTTGAAGGACAAGATGAATCTGATCCAATAATAGTTGATTTAGAACATTCAGTAGATACAATTCGTGAAAAATTAAATTTACATGCAAACCCAAAAGGAACATTATATGGAGATATTACTTTAAAAGATAAAATGCACCACAACGATAAATTTAACGCAGCAAAACTTGGAAGAGGTGGGTGGAGCATAATGTCAAGAGTAGAACCTGAAGAGATTGAAATAGTTGATTGTGATGCAGATTATTGTTTAGTAGTAGAGACTGAAGCAATGTTTGAAAGATTAATTGAAGAAGATTTTCCTAAAAAAAATAAATGCTTATTAATTGGAACAGGGGGACAAGCAGCAAGAGGAACAAGAAGATTAATACACCGTGTACATAGAGAAGCAAATTTACCAACATATGTTTTCACCGATGGAGACCCTTATGGATGGTATATTTATTCAGTTGTAAAACAAGGTTCAATGGCTCTAGCAGCGCATTCAGAATTTATGTCCGTCCCGGATGCAAAATACATTGGAATGACTTTGGATGATGTTGAAACTTATGACTTGAAGAATGTTACTGAAAACATGAAAGATGCTGACATAAAGAGAGCAAAAGAAATGATGGATTACCCATGGTTCCAAAATAAAGAATGGCAGGCTCAACTAAAAAAAGCTCTAACTATGAAAATTAGGATTGAACAACAGGCGCTTGCAAACAAAAGTTTAGACTTTGTTGCAACACAATATTTACCTGAGAAAATCAAGAAAAAAGACTTCTTACCATAATTTAACAAAAAACAATACATTTAAATACATTCATATGAAATATAATTCATATGAACAAGCCTTATCACAAATGTTTAGCAACTCTTTCAAATGAATTAAGAATAAGCATAATAAAAGAACTTTTAAAAAACCCAAAATCTGTAGGAGAACTTGCTAAAAAACTTAATGAAGAACAAAGTAAAATTTCACACTCCTTAAAAATTTTGAAAGCGTGTAAATTTGTTATTTCTTCAAATAAAGGAAAAGAAAGAATTTATTCTCTTTCAAGCAATATTTTCAAAAAACTCAAAGGAAACAAAAACTTATTTGAAATTTTAGATGACCATTATAACAATGTATGTAAAGGACATTGCAATAAAAAAAATAATTAAAAAAATTTAAAAACAATGCAAAATTAAAAACAATATAAAATTAAAAAAACAAAAGTGAGATTATGAAAAAAATGAAAGTATATTTAGATTATGCGTCAACAACTCCCGTAAGAAAAGAAGTTTTGAAAGAAGCTCTGCCATACTTTTCAGAAAAATTCGGGAACCCAAGTAGTTTTCATTCAAAGGGACTTGAAACAAAAAATGTGATGGACTCTGCAAGAACAAGAATTGGAAAAATTATTGGAGCTAAACCAAACGAAATTATTTTTACCGGGTCAGGAACTGAAAGTATTAACCTTGCAATAAAAGGAGTTGCTTTAAAACAAATGAAAAAAGGAAAGAAACATTTAATCACACAAAAAACTGAACACCACGCAGTTTTACACTCAATGAAATATTTAGAAAAAGAATTTGGATTCAAAATTACTTATTTAAATGTAAATAAAGACGGATTAATAAATTTAAAAGAATTAGAAAACACTATTACAAACGAAACTGCATTAGTAAGCATAATGTATGCCAATAATGAAATAGGCACAATCCAACCAATTAAAAAAATTTCTAAGATTTGTAAAAAAAAAGGAACCCTATTTCATAGCGATGCCTGTCAAGCAACAGAATATTTAGATATAAATGTTAAAAATCTTGGAATTGACTTAATGACATTAAACGGAAGTAAAGCATACTCATTCAAAGGGACTGGTTTATTATACCTAAAAAATGGAGTAGAAATAATTCCATTAATATCAGGAGGAGGCCATGAATTTGGAAAAAGAGCAGGAACTGAAAATGTTGCTGGAATAGTTGGTTTAGCAAAAGCTTTAGAATTAGCAAAAAAAGAAAAAAAACAAGAATCAAAAAGACTTACAAAACTAAGAAATTATTTCATTGAAAAAATTCAAAAAGAAATACCAAAAATATACATCAACGGTTCAATAAAACACAGGCTCCCAAATAACATAAATATTTCTTTTGAAGGAATAGAAGGTGAATCAATAATGCTTTATCTTGACAAAGAAGGAATACAAGTTTCTACCGGAAGTGCATGCACATCACAAACTCTTGACCCAAGCCATGTTTTAATTGCGATTGGAAAAACTCATGGGTTAGCACATGGAAGTATAAGATTTACAATGGGAAAATACACAACAAAAAAAGAATTAGATTATACGATTAAAGTATTAAAAAAAATTGTTCTAAAACTAAGAATAATAAGTTCAGCGTGGAATGAAAGGTGATGTCGAATGGTTAAAAAAGAAGGAAATGATTGGTTTTATAGTAATGAAGTTAAAAAACATTTTTTCTCACCAAAAAACTTTTTGAAAAAAGAAGAAGATGTTTCAAAATATAATGGATATGGAAAAGTAGGAAATATCAAATGTGGAGACATGATGGAAATGTGGATTTTTATTAAAGATAACAAAATAAAAAAATGTAGATGGCGTACTTTTGGATGCGCATCCGCAATTGCATCAACATCAATACTTTCAGAAATAATCACCAAAAATGGAGGCATGAAAATTGAAAATGCATTAAAAATAACTCCAAAAGATATCGTTGAAGGATTGAAAGGATTACCATCAATAAAATTTCATTGTTCAATTTTAGGCGACCAAGCTTTAATAGATGCAATAAAAAATTATCAAAATAAAAATCAACATAAAAAATTATCAAAATAAATAATTATTATTTTTCCAACAACACTTTTTCTGCTTTCTCTATTTCCCCTTCTGAAAGTAAAGAAAATATTCTTCTTGAATCAAAATCCTTTAATCCAGCTTCTTCAACATTTTTTTCCAAAATATTTACTCCTATTTCAACAATTCCCTTTTTTTTAGATTGTTCATCTTTAAATGAATCCATTTTTTTCTTAAACTCATCATGTGCAAATTCTTTAGAAATTGAAAAAATAGCAGTTTCAGGAAGAACAAAATGAATATCTGACTGTGAAAAACCTTTTGCAATTGTACCAACAAGCTTAAACCTTATCAATGGTTTAACCTCATTTTTTTCAGACAAATCTTTTTTTATCTGATCTTCAACAACCAATTTTACTTCTTCAGGATGAACAGACTCAAATTTAATTTTATGATAAAATAATCTTCTTTGTTGTTTAAAAGGAAAAAAATTTAATTTTTTTTCAAAATCATTATAAACAAAAACCCCTTTTTCATTTTTTCCTTCAAGTTTTTTCATTTGAGTAAAAACTGTCGACCCAGTAAGTAAAAACCTTTTTCCATTCAAATTTTGTTCAGATGGCCAATGAAGATGCCCATTTATAATTAAATCAAAACCATCAGGCAAATCAGAAAGAGAAAGAGATGCAACCATATCATCATCAAATGGAAGAAATTCTTTAAATGATTGATGAAGAAGTAAAAGATTTTGCATATTTTTTTCAGGTTTTGGAGAATATTTATTAAGAACCATTTTTGCATGTTTTTCTGGCACTCCACC
Organism: uncultured archaeon; assembly: GCA_964550725.1. Lineage (GTDB taxonomy): Archaea > Iainarchaeota > Iainarchaeia > Iainarchaeales > JAAZKV01 > CAZKAC01. Next base: position 12,495 of record CAZKAC010000043.1, on the reverse strand, counting down.
AAGACCATGAATCGCTATTTTTTCACCATTTTTTTCAAATATTATTTTTTCAGCATGAATATGCGCAAGCAAACAAGCATTTTCTAAAACATCTAAAGCATTTGCAAAATCTTTTCCTCTATGTTCATGAGTACCATGAATCGCAATAATTGGAATTCCCCTAACTAAAACTTTTTCTTCATAACTAACCCCATCTTTTAAACCTGTTTTTGATAAAACTGTTTCAGAACCATTATTTTCTAAAAAAACTTTTAAAGTTTCAAGCCAAACTTCTTGTTCAGGAATATCAAAATCAAACAAATCTCCTGCATGAAGTATCAAATCAACTTTTTTTTCATGAAATATTTTAATAGCTTCTTTAAATCTGTCAAAAGTCTCTTGATATTGTTCACCCAAACCAAACCCTAAGTGAGTATCTGAAAATATACCAATATTCATAAATATTATTTATTTAGGAAAGTGTATTAAATAATCCCTTTGTACTATGCCGACTTTAAATAATAAAGTTATTAAAAAATTAAATAAATAAATTTTCAAAAATAATGATTTTTTAGTCAAATGGGGGTTTTATAAGAATCAATAATCAACGGAGAAAAAACCTTAACCCCTACTTTTTTGGACAATTCATCTAATTTTTTAGAATCAGTAAATGTAGTAAAAAATGCACCTATTCTTCTTTCAAAAAATAGTTTTTTTGCATCTGCAAAAGATATTTGTTTTAATAAAATTGAAGAATTCCAACTATTAAGAGAATCAATTGATTTATTGATAGATTTAACACAACACCCATTTTGCATTAATAAAAAACCAAGCTTTTCATCTTTTTTTCCTGAACAAATTAAAGCAACAGTCCCTTGAGAACCAACAGGCATCCCTCTAGCTCCAACTATTCGTTCTAAAAAAAAATACGCAATTTTTTTATTAACAATACAATACAAAATATTTTTAGGAGCAGAAAGATTTACTTTTAACTTTGGTTTTAAATCAAGAATTGCTCCACCACAACACTCTTCTATTTTTTTCGAACTAAAATCTTTTGAGTATGATTTTGCTTTTACCGCAAAAGTTCCTTGATCATAACAAAAATAATTTGCAGAAAACTGACAAATTTCTTCAAGAGAATTATATTTTATTTTATGTGCTAAAGAGAGAAAATATATTCCAAAACAATTTTTCAATAATTCAAATGCTTTTTTATCATTATTTGTTTCTATTGAATATCTCGCACCAATATTCTCTATTTTTTTTATAATAATTGAATTATTTTTCATCAACAATTTAATATTTTCTTTTAATTTTTTTTCAATAAACTTTCTAACATGGAATGATTTTAAAGTAACTTCTGGAGCAATTGTAGCAATTATGCAAGTATTCGAATCCATAAAATAATAATTAAAACAATTAATTAAAAATGGAACTTATTTAAAAAAAATAAAAATAATAAGAAATTAACATAATTAAAAAAAAAGCAAAACAATAGACTTATATTCAACGAATATTAATTTTTATTATGAATAAAACATTCACAAACAATAAACCCTTTGTTGAAAAATTATGCACAACTAACAAAACACCTATTGAAAAATATTTAATAACAAAAGTCCCAATTGTAAAAAAAACAGATAAAGTTATTGATATTCTTAATGAGTTAGAAAAATCTATTATAAAATATGAAATTGTTAATTATATTTATGTTAAAAACGATGATGAAAACTTAATAGGAGTTTTTTCAATAAAAGAACTTTTTAATAACCATAAAAAAACTAAAGTTGAAAACTTTATGAAAACTAAAGTCATCAGTGTTAAACCAACTGAAGAATTTGAAAAAATTGCACACCTTGCACTAAAACACAATTTAAAACAAGTGCCTGTTACAATTTCTAAAAAACTAATTGGAGTGGTTTCATCAAAACAAATAATACACACAATAAACATTTCATTAAAAAAAGATATTTTTCGTTTTGCAGGAATACATAAATCACACCTTGAATTTGAAAATAGTTTAGAAATTCCATTAAAAAAAGCTTTACAAATTAGATTACCATGGTTATTAATTGGATTAATCGGAGCAATTTTAATGGCAGTTTTTATTAGTTTTTTTGAAGAAACTCTTGCAAAAAATATTATAATAGCATCTTTTGTACCAGCAATAGTTTATATTAGTGGAGCATCTGTCAACCAATTTCAAACAGTATTTGTAAGAGATTTAGCAATTCTTGGAAAAGAAATTAATCTTAAAAAATATTTTTTAAAACAACTAAAAATTGCTTTTCTAACAGCTTTACTTATTGGGACAATATTATTCTTATTTATTAATAGTGTATGGCAAACACAAAACACAGCATTAATTATTGCTCTTGCTGCATCAACAACTCTTCTAATTACAGGGTTTAATTCATTAATAATAACTCTTTTAATAAAAAAATTAAAATTTGATCCTGCCCTTGGAAGTGGACCAATTGCCACAATTATTTCAGATTTTAGTTCAATTGTAATTTATTTTACAATAATAGTTATTTTAATTTAAACCCTAATCAATTAACTATTATTCAAATAACTATACAAAAAAAAAACACTAATTAGTTTTTTAAAATAATAATTTTAGTTAATAAAAATGAATTAAAAAAAAGAGGTTTTTAAATGAAACGCTATTAAAATTATTAAAACAAATACCAAAAATAAATCAAAAAAAAAGAAATTATTATTAATAAAAATAGCCCCTTAAGCAAAGCGAGAGAGGCTTCACTACCAATGCGTGTAGGCGTTGCAGGGGTGGCAGAACGGTCATGCACTCCCCTGCAGAGGGAGATAAGAGGGTTCGGCTCCCTCCCCTTGCTTAAAAAGAAATATATATTAGAAAACAATAATTGTATTATGTTAAAAATAAAACTAATTTTTTTAGGAGCCATTGTTTTTTTTATTTTAATCGGGTCCATTTTCTTTTTTATTTTTCCACAAATTATTACTCAAACAAACTCAATCAAAGAAACCGGCGAAGAGTTTTCTATTAGAAATTCTTGGAAAAATCAAAGCCCTTTAGCAATAATAAATTATATGCGAAAAGAAAATGCTTTACTTACAATAATAAAAAATAATTCTAACACACCACTTACTTTTGAAAAAATTTGTATTTCAAATAATCAATGCACCTCAAATAAAAATATTCTCACAAAAAATGAGACAATAGCAATATTAATTGATATTGGAATTGATTGTAAATTTGGAGAAAAATTTGTTTTTGAACCAGATGAAATATCATTAGATTATTCAATTAATGAAAAATTATATAAACAAATTACTACTTTACCCATTCTAGGAACCTGTTCATAAAGCACTTAACAACCTTTTTAAAGCTTTCACTAGGCATATTCTTTATTACTTAAATATTAACTGGTGAGAAAATGGGCTTAAGACCTGCTAAATGTTATAGAAACATAGGACACAAACAACGACCATATACAAGGTTAGCGATTAAAGTACCTAAACGTAATTATATAGGAGCATCACCTGCATTAAGAATAAGGCAGTATAATATGGGGAATTCAACTGCAAAATATGATTTAGTTGCAGACTTGTTTGTTAAAGAAAATTATGATTTAAGAGATAATGCTATAGAAAGTGCAAGAATTGCGATTAATAGAAAATTAGTTAAGGCTCTTGGAAAAGATGGTTTCTTTATGAAAGTTAGAGTTACTCCTAATCACATAATAAGGGAAAATAAACAAGCACAAGGAGCAGGGGCGGATCGTATATCTCAGGGAATGTCTCTTTCATTTGGAGTACCCGTTGGAAGAGCAGCAAGAGTAAAAAAAGGACAAGTTATTTTTAGTATTCTTTTAAAAAATGGACAAGAAAAAATAGTAAGAGAAGCATTAATGAGAGCTAAGGCAAAATTTTCATCAGATGTTGCAGTTAAAATACATAAAAATATTGCATCAATTGGAACAATTCCTGCTAAAAAAATTGAAGATGTTAATATTGCTGTTAAAGAAACAACTGAAGTGGAAGCAGAAAAACCAGGTGCAAAAACAAAAGGAAAGAAAGATGAAAAAACTGATGCAAAAGATGCTGGAAAGAAAGATGAAAAAACTGATGCAAAAGCTAAGCCAGCTAAAAAATAATACAATAACATTTAATATTGTCTAATAAAAATCAATTAAATAATTAATCAAATTTTAGAATATAAAAATTAATTAATTCTAATATTTAGCGGAAAGCTTTATAAGTGAAAACCACGTTCAATTATACAATGGATGATGAGAAAAACATACTATGGTTTTCAGAAATCGGAATAAATGATATTCCTTTTGTTGGTGGAAAAGGAGCATCACTTGGAGAAATGGCAAAAAACAATTTTCCAATACCCCCCGGTTTTTGTGTAACTGCACAAGCATATTTTAGATTTATTAAAGAAAAAAAACTAATGGATATTATAGTAAATAAAATTGATTCAATTAATGTTGAAAACACTGATGAATTAACAAAGGTTTCTAAAGAAGTTAGAGAATTAATTGAAAACACACGAATGCCTGAAGAATTAAGAAGAGAAATTATTGGAAATTATCGAAAACTTGGAGAAAAAAAAATCGCTTTTATTACAAGTAATGAAGCAGAATTTGTCGCAGTAAGAAGTTCTGCAACTGCAGAAGATTTACCTGAAGCAAGTTTTGCAGGACAACAAGAAACTTATCTAAATATTAAAGGAGAAGAAAATGTTGTTTTAGCTGTACAAAAATGTTGGGCATCTTTATTTACCGCACGTGCAGTATATTATAGAAAAAAAAATGGTTTTAGAACTGATGAGGTAGGATTATCCGCAGTTGTTCAAAAAATGATACAAAGTGATGTTAGTGGGGTAATGTTTACTGTAGATCCTAATGGAACACTTACTACTATTATAATTGAAGCCGGGCTTGGATTAGGTGAGACAGTTGTTTCAGGATCTATCACACCTGACAATTATGTGGTAGATAAGGGATCTTCAAAAATATTGACAAAAAAAATTAATTATCAAGATTGGTTACTTACTAAAGAAGGAAAAGAAAATATAAGAATTAATTTAACACGCGCAAGAGGAGAAAAACAAAAACTTTCTGATGATTTAATAATAAAACTTGCAAAAATTGGAAAACAAATTGAAAACCATTATGAAAAACCAATGGATATTGAGTGGGCTCTTGAAGGCAAAGAATTATATATTGTTCAAGCAAGACCCATCACAGCAATATCAAAAAAAGCAACCAAAGAAGTTGAAACAACTCAAAAACCAATTATTGAAGGATTAGCAGCATCCCCGGGAATAATTACAGGAATAGTAAAAGTAGTACCCACAATTGAAGATATTGCTAAAGTTGTAACGGGAGATATTTTAGTAACAAACATGACAGCACCTAGTTGGGTCCCAATAATGAAAAAAGCAAGTGGAATAATAACTAATGAGGGTGGTCGAACCTGCCATGCATCAATTGTTTCACGAGAATTAGGAATTCCTTGTATAGTTGGAACAACAAATGGTACTGAAATTTTAAAAGACGGAGATGAAATAACTCTTGATGGATATACTGGGTTAATTTATCGTGGAAAAATTAATATAAAAGTTAATGAAGAAAAAATTGAAGTTTTACAAGATAATGAAATTGATAAACTTGAGGAAAATCTTGAATTCAGAGTCCAAAAATCAATAAATGAAATTGTTAAAGAGAAGGCAATAAATATTGAAAACAAATATAAAAATGAAAAATTTTCTGAAATGAGTGAAGAAAAAAAAGAAAATGAAAAGAAAGAATTATTAGACTTACTTAAAGATTTATCAATAAAAGTTAAAGTTAATGTTGCGTTGCCTGAAGCTGCTAATCAAGCAGCCGCAACTAAAGCAGATGGTGTTGGATTATTAAGAGCCGAACATATGATTACATCTTCTGGAAAACATCCCGCTGAATTTATTAGAAATAATCGAGATGAAGAACTAAAAGATTATGTAAAATATGGAATAAAAACTGTCGCCACTAAATTTTCTGGCCCTGTTTGGTTTAGAACATTTGATGCGAGAACAGATGAATTTAAAGAACTTGAAGGCGGAGACAAAGAACCAAAAGAAGATAACCCTATGTTAGGTTGGCATGGAATCAGAAGAGATGTTGATGAACCTAGAATGTTAAAATCACAATTTAAAGCAATAAAAGAACTTTATGAAGAAGGTGTTAGAAATGTTGGAGTAATGCTTCCATTTGTAGAAGTTTTAGATGAAGTTATTGAAGCAAAAAAAATAGCGCAAGAAATTGGTTTACCCCCTGAAATTGACTTTGGAGTAATGATTGAAACCCCAGCAAGCGTTTGGATAATTGATGAATTAATCCCCCACATTAAATTTATTTCATTTGGAACAAATGATTTGACACAACTAACATTAGGACTAGATAGAAATAATGAACATGTTCAAAAATGGTTTAATGAATTACACCCAGCTATTTTAAGAGAAATTGAATATGTAATAAAAAAATGTAAACACGCTGGAGTTACAACAAGCATATGTGGACAAGCAGCAAGCAATCCAGAAATGGTAAAAAAACTTGTTTGGTTCGGGATAGATTCAGTTTCGGCAAACATTGATGCTGTTGAAAACATAAGAAATATAGTAATGATTGAAGAGAAAAAGAAAATACTAGAAAATTATAACCTTAATTAAAAAATACGCTAATTGTTGGACAATTTTTTGTTTGCAAATTAATAAAATAGTTCCCATGAACTAAATATATATGTTTCAACTGAATTTAGAGAATGCCCTTAAAGAATTGTACAAAATTAAAGCAAAAAGAATTTTTGTACAAATCCCCGAAGGACTAAAAACTATGACTGAAGAGATTGAAAAAAAATTAAATAAATTTGAATTAGTAATAAATATGGATCCTTGTTTTGGAGCATGTGATTTAAAAGAATCTGAAGCCAACAGACTGGGGTGTGATGTAATATTACACTTGGGGCATTCTGCTTTTCAGAAAAAAACAAATCTAAAAGTAATTTATGCTTTACTCCCATATAAATTAAAAAATTTTGAAAAAATTTTAACAAAAATTCAAGAATATTTAAAAAAAAATAATATCAAAAATGTCTCCTTAACAACAACTATTCAATTTATTAATTATCTCCCAAAAATTAAGACAAATTTAGAAAAAAAAGGAATTAAATGTTTTTTAGAAAGTGGAAAAAGAGTTGTTAATGGCCAAGTACTAGGATGTAATTATTCAGCAATTAATAAAAATGCAAAAGCTATTATTTATTTTGGGGATGGTTTATTTCATCCACTAGGATTGGCTTTTTCAAGTGAAAAAAAAGTAATTATTGTAAATCCCTTTGAAGAAAAAATTTTTGAATTAGATAAAGAAAAAAATAATTTTTTACGAAAAAGAATATTATTAATTGAAAGTGCAAAAGAAAAGAAAAATTTTGGAATAATTGTTTCAACAAAACAAGGACAAAATCGAATAGAAAAAGCTTTTGAAATTAAAAAAATTCTTGAAAAAAATGGTAAAAAAGTAATAATTTATAGTGCAGATATGTTATCCCCTAATAATCTTTTAGGAATAAAATCAGAAGTTTTAATTAATACTGCTTGTCCAAGAATAGGGATTGATGATTTCATAAACTATAAACAAATAGTCTTGAATTATTATGAAATTAATTATTTACTTGGAAAAAATTATGAAACATATTTAATTCCAAGAGAATTTTGAAAAATATTTTTTTATATTTTATAAACTAAAAATCAATATCTTTTGGATCAATGTTTTTTTCTTCTTCTTCAAACTGATTTTCTAACATTTCTTTTTCTAACTCAAATTCTTCAGTTGTTATAGGTTCACCTGTTTGAACAATCGTCCCTTTGTAATCCTGTCCCCTTACAAGTGATTTAAAATTTTCTAAATCAGAACCATTAATAAAAAATGACCTAATTTTACTTCTTGATAAAATGTTTGCTGCCATTGGATCAATAAATGTATGTGCGCCTGGTTTTGATGCAGATGCTTTTAATAAAGAAACCATTTTTGTGTGTGTTAATTCAGTAAACATTTTTGTTCCAACAACCTTATTCGGATCGGAAGCATAAATTCCATTAACATTACTCAAATTTACAAAATCACAATTCAAATATTCTGCTATAGATGCAGCAACTGCATCAGTAGTTTGTCCAGGAATAGTTCCTGCAAAAATAGGAATTCTTCCAAACGAAAGAGTTTTTCTTGCCATTTTAATATCACTTAAAACATCTTTCCAAGCAGTATGAATATTATAAGTAAATAATAATGCATTTATTTTTGTTGCCATTATTCCAACTTCATCTAATTCAAAATTATTCGCACCAAGAGTTTTTGCAGAAACTTGATATTGTCGAGCAGTTTTACCCCCTCCAATAACTAGTACAAACGCATATCCTTCATCAATCAAAACATTTATTGTTTCACAAAATTTAGCAATTATAGTAGTTTTTGGTTTCTCACCTATAAACACAGATCCTCCAACACTTAAAACAAGCGTCTTTCTTGAAGAAAAATTACCCACAGAAACATTATTTTGACTAACCGCGCTTGTAGGAGTATTTGATTGAGATTTTGCATTTTGAGTTTGTTCTGACCAATTTTCAAACATTTCAAACATAATAACTCCTCGGATTTGTTTTATTAAACTATTTGTACTGAATTTATATGAATTTACTCGTTTAAATAAGTTTCTAAATCAAAAATGTTAAAAGATAAAAATATAAAAGTGAAAAAAAATGGCACAAAAAATAGAAGAAATTACCGGTGCTGAAATAGCCGTGTTCAAAAAAAAATTAAAATTACTTGAAAAATTTAAAGGAAAAAACACTGAATTGATTACATTATATATTCCAGAAGAAACAGACCGAAGCTCTGTGATGAATCAACTAACTGAAGAAATAAGCCAAAGTTCAAACATAAAAAGTCCACAAACAAGAAAAAATGTTCAAGGAGCATTAAGAAAAATAACTACTTTTTTGAAAAAAATTGATTTTAGAATTCCAAAAAATGGGTTAGTTGTTTTTGCTGGAAATGTTTCAGAAATCGATGGTCGAAGTGACATAAAATTATTCACAGTAAATCCAATAAAAAACTTAAAAGTTAAAATGTATTGGTGCGATTCAGAATTTCATTTAGTCCACTTAAAAGAAATGCTTGCCCCAAACGAATATTATGGATTAATAACAATTGATAAAAACGAAGCTACCCTTGCACAATTATTTGGAAAAAAATATGAAATTCTAGCAACATTCACTTCAATGGTACCGGGAAAAACAAGAGCGGGTGGCCAAAGTGCACAAAGATTTGAAAGATTAAGAGAAGAAGCAGCACAAGATTTTTTTAAAAAAATAAGTGAAAGAGCAAATGATTATTTTTTACCTTATGGTGAAAAACTTAAAGGATTAATTATAGGCGGACCAGGGACAACAAAAAGATATTTTATTAATAAAGAAATGCTTCATCATGAATTACAAAAAAAAATAATTGGAATACTTGATACTTCATATACTGATGAATCAGGAATTCGAGAAATTGTTCAAAAAAGTGATGACCTTTTAAAAGATACTGACTTAATGAAAGAAAAATTAATCCTAGATAGTTTTTTGGGAGAAATTGCAAGAGATGGTTTGGCAACATATGGACAAACTGAAGTTGAAGAAGCCTTAGAACAAAAAAAAATAAGCAAATTACTTATTTCTGAAGCAATAGAATGGATTGTTGTTGAAAAGCTTTGTGGACATTGTGAAAAAACAGAAATTGAAATATTTAAAGACCCACACATATATGATTCTCAAAAAGTAAAATGTTCTTGTGGAGGAGATGTTGAAATAATGGAAGAAGTTGATTATTTAGATTATATGGTAGAAAAAGCAAAAAGTACTGGTGCAGAAGTAAATATAATTAGTACAGAAACAGGAGAAGGAAAACAATTTTATGAAGGGTTTGGTGGAATCGCTGCTTTATTAAGATACAAATAAATTCAGTATTTTGCATAAAATAATAATTAAAATAAATTTTTAAAAGTGATTTTGAATGGAACAAGAAATTTTTATAACAAAAACTCCAGTTTTGGGTGGAAAAGTAAAACAACGATATACTGATTTTGTTGTTGAAGAAGTTTTAGTTGATGGAACTATTTGTAAAGTTGAAAGATTTACAAAACCTTTTGAGGAACAACAAAAAGAAAAATTAAAAGTTCCAGAAAAAAATGGAGAACATTTATTACTCGATTTAGAAAAAATTAATACTGATACTAATTTTGCAATTGCTAGAATTACTCGTGGATTAGGAGTTAGTAAATCTCGAATTGGATATGCAGGACTAAAAGATAAACGTGGAGTCACTTGTCAAAGAATAAGTATTTTTGACCCAACTATTGAAAAAATTGAAAGATTTGGAATGAAAGGAATTAAATTAAGAAAACCCGCTTGGAGCGATAAACGAATCGAACTGGGTGATTTGTTTGGAAACAATTTTGTCATAACTATAAGAAATCTTGAGTATGGAAAAGAAAATTTAGAAAAAATATTTTCTGAATTTAAAATAGAAGCAAAAAAAGGATTACCTAATTTTTATGGTACTCAAAGATTTGGTGGAAAAAGAATGATAACTCATAGAGTTGGAAAACTATTAATACAAGGCAAGGTTGAAGATGCAGTTATGCTTTATCTTACTGAAACCTTTGAAGATGAACATGTTGAAATGAAAAATGCTAGAATAAATTTAGCAAAATCAAATGATTTCTCTCAAGCAATAAAAGAATTTCCAATACAATCAAGAAATGAAAGAACTATGATTCAACATTTATGTATGCATCCAAAAGATTTTGCAGGTGCTTTTGGAAAAATACCAAAAAAAATGAAATACTTTTACACTCACGCATATCAAAGCTGGATTTTTAATAAAATAATTCAAGAACGAATAAAACTATTTCATGAAAACTGGTTGGAACCAATTGATGGAGATGTTTTTGAAGATGGGGTGCCAACTGCATTATTACCAGGAATTGAAACAATTTTTGCTAAAGGTAAAGTTGGAGAAATTGAAAAAAAAATTATGGAACAAGAAGGAATTACTTTCAAAGATTTTAATGTTGGATGGATGAGTGATTTGTCTAGCAATGGTGGGAGAAAAAAAATTGCTTTATTTCCAAAAGACTTAAAATTAATTGAAATAGGAAAAGATGAATTTAACGAAGGAAAAAATTATTTAAAAATGAGTTTCTTTTTAGAAAAAGGATTATATGCAACAACTGTTTTGCGTGAATTCTTAAAACAAGAAATTTACTAACAATTTGGACTTTAATAAATGGCTCTTAAACAAAGCAACCAAATATTCAGTGGCAAAACAGTGCACCGAAAAGTTAATTTAAACCTTGCAATTTATCTTTAATATGAATATACTAATATTTGATGTTCCTTTTGTAGCAGGAATAATATTTATTCTTTCTTCAATCTGTGTTTATTGGTTAATGAAAAGAAATTTTAAAGAAAAAATTGTTGGAAATGATATTAATAAGTTAGAAAAACCAATCGTTGCTGAGAGTTGTGGAGCAGCACTAATAATTCCATTTTGGGTAATCATAATTTTTACAAGTTATTTTTATGGTCTTAATTTAAAAGTTTTTATTGTTGGAATAGCTGTTACTATTTTTACAATAATTGGATTTATGGATGATGCTAAACACAAATTTCTTTCAAAAGCAGTTGGTTGGAAAATACGCGCCCTCCCAATAGCTCTTATTTCACTCATTTTAGCATACATATTTTTTGAACCAACCACAATTCTTGAATATGGAGGAGTATTATTATTGGCTTGTTTTTTCGCAGGACTAGCTGCATTTAGCAATACATTTGAAGGATTAAATGGATGGACAGTTGGTTCAAGTTTCATAATAACTCTATTCAGTGCATTTGTTGCTTATCAAATAGATATTGGAATAGGATTTTTATTCATTGGACTCGCATCAATGATTCTTGGATTATTAGTTTTTAACAAATACCCTGCTAGAGCCTTTCCGGGAGATAGTGGAACATTATTGATAGGTTCAAGTATTGCTGGTTTCTCATTATTTTCACAAAACATTTATTTTTTCTTATTATTAATTACTTTTTTTATCCCCCACATGGTTGATTTTTTTATTTTAAAAATGTTTACAAATAGTGATGATCCATCACAACAAAGATTTCGCCCATACAAATTACTAGAAAATAAAAGACTTACAATTCCAAATTATCCTGATAAAAAAATAAGATATGATTTTGCAAAACTTTTAATGAGAATCTTTGGTCCACTAAAAGAACCCCACATAGTTGAAATTATTTGGTTTGTTGTTGCAATTAATTGTTTATTTTGGACAACCCTATTTTATTATTTTGGATTATTATAAAAAATTTATTATTTTTTTAATCCCTTATTTAAATTATTAAAACTAAATTATTTATAACAAATTAGTTAAATT
>CAZKAC010000042.1:0-6874 GCA_964550725.1 uncultured archaeon | reverse complement strand
TGTATTAATAATATTTAATTCTTATAGTAAACTTAATTCTTTAAAATTTATTAAGGTTTGCTTTTTTGTTTTTATTTGTGATTTTGGTTAAATCTTATTTAGAGTTTTTAAGATATATTAAAAAACAAGGTTGTTATAATTTAATTGATTATTATGAATCAGTTTATGAAATTAGCTAAAAATGAGGCTGAAAAAAATTTAAAAATGAATTCGGGAGGCCCATTTGGAGCAGTAATTGTGAAGGGTGGAAAAGTTATTGCAAAAGCAAGAAATATGGTTTTGGAAACAAATGATCCCACTGCACATGCTGAAATTAATGTTATAAGAATAGCATCAAAAAAATTGAAACGATTTAATTTATCTGATTGTGTATTATATTCTTCTTGCAAACCTTGTCCTATGTGTCTTTCAGCAATATATTGGGCAAGAATAAAAAAAGTTTATTTTGGGTGTACTAGTAAAGATGCTGAAAAAATTGGTTTTGATGATAATGTTATTTATAATTTTTTAAATGGAAAATTTAAAGAAAAAAAATTTGAGTTAATTAAATTGGACACGATGAATTGTTTAGATGTGTTTAAGAAGTGGGAAAAAAAAGAGGATAAAAAGTTATATTGATGATTGTTCCAAAAGGTTTAGATTTTATATTTTATTGCTTTTCTAAAACCAATTGTTTCCATAAATTGCGAATTTTCTTTGTTAGGAATTACTATGTGACCATTTTTTTGTAAAGTTGGGTGCAAATTATGTTCAGTTAATATTTTAATTACAAATTGTGCTAATTCGGGGTTTTTTATTTGAATTGTAATTATTTTTGTTTTTGAAGGTCCGTTTAGTTTTGTTCTTCCTCTACTATCATAAATTGCACGAATAAATTCAGTTCTTTCATTTTTTGTTTGTAGAAAAGAAGTGATGCTTCCTTGTTTTTCAAGTCTTTTTTTAGTTTGGCTATTTGGGTTTGAAAAAGTTATTGGGACTTTTTTTGAATATGTTGTTAGTTCATTAAACAATTGTATTAGGTTTGTTGCATTAATATCTATTACCCAAATATTTTCATGGGTTTTTTTTAGTTTGGATGTCATTCCAGTGGATTCTTTTAATTTTTTAATAAACTCTTTTGCAAAAGATAAATCAGACACACTCATATTTAATCGTCCTTGTTTTTTGCTTTTGTGTAAATAAACTGGTGTTACATTTCCCATCATCCCTCCTAAAACATATCCAAAAGAAACTGCTTTTTTTGGAGTTATAACTAAAGGTTTTCTTTTTTCTATTCCTTTTTTACTCCAAGCAATTGAAACTCTTTGAGGTAAGCGTTTTCCAGTTAACCATTGTCTTGCTGTTTTTGTTGCAACACCTGCAGCATTCCCAGCTTTTGCATAGCTTTGTGTTTTATTAAAAGTTTCTATTGCCCTTTCTAATTTTTCAAAATCTTTTCGTTGTTTAAGAATTTTATTTTTTAGGTTTGCTTGGGTTTGACCTAACCATGCTTCTCTTTTGGCAAGTTCTTTTCTTGATTCTCTCAATGAAACAGTTTTTCTTGTTTCTGGAATAATTACTTTTTTATGAACATTATAATGCATAGTATTATTTTATGGTTTAGGGACTATATAATCTATTGGGTTTTAATTTATTAATTTTTTTAAAAATTCAGAAATATTTAGTTTTGCAAATATTAGAATTCCTTTTTTTTTTTATTCTTTTTTTATTAAACAAAGTTGTATATCCATTAAATTTATTTCTGTTTCACCAGTAATGATTTCTAGACCAATTTTTTTAAATAAACCATTAGAATCATTATTTTTTATAAATTTTTCATAATTTATTTTATTTTTTAATAATCCTTGAAAAGTAAATGAATCTATTATTGCTCCCGCTGCATTACTATTTCCATCTATTCCATCACTATTAATTGAAAGAAAAACACTATTTTGTGGAAGTATGTTTAATGTTTTAATAACAAATTCTTGATTTCGACCGCCCTTTCCACATCCTTTTACTTCAAGAGTTGTTTCTCCGCCAGAAATTATTGCAAGTGTTTTTTTTGTTTGACTAACAAAAATTTTTTTAATTGCATTTTTTTGTTTTCCCTTTATTGAATCTGAAATTATTTTAGTGTTATATCCAAGATTTTTTGCTTTTTTTTGCATAAACTTCAATACACTCAAATTTTTAATAATTATTTTGTTATATACTTTTTTTGATTTTATTGCTGTGGGTCCAGATGCAATAATTTTAATCGGGTTTGAAACAACATCTGAAATAATTAGAGTATGGCAAGTGGCGGGTAAAATTGCTTTTGCAAGTTTTCCTCCTTTGACTTTTGAATATTTCTTTCGTATGTTATTAATTTCAAAAATAGATTTTTTTGAATTTATTAAATTTTTACTAAGTAATTTTAATTTTTTTAAAGGGATTGTTGGTATTTCAAACATTGATGACCCGCCCCCTGATATTAAGCAAATAACCAAATCATCTTTTGTTGCATTTTTTGCCAACTCCATTATTTTTTTAGATGCATAGATATTTTTTTGAGAGGGGTATGGGTGTGTCCCTATGAATGAATCTATTTTTTTTAATTTTATTTTTTTGGGCCCAATTATAATTCCTTTAGTTATTTTTTTGCCTAGTTTTTCTTCAACAGCTTGAGCCATTTTATTAACTGATTTCCCAAATCCAATAACATAAATATTTTTGAACTTTTTTGTTTGGGGAATATTTTTTTTGACTTTTGTTTTTATGTTTATTGAATTCAGTCCAAATGAAATTATTTTTAGTGCATCTTTTCCAATTTTTTTTAGTTTAAGGTTTGATAATATTTCTCTTTCATTTTTTATTTTCATATTTTATCGCCTTTTTATAATTTTAATAAACAAGTTTCATAAGCTCTTATATTTTTTGATTTTTTTGAATAATTAATAAGAATTTTATTTTTATATTTTGGGCAAGAAAAGGTTTTTTTACTAAAATTAACAATTAATAAAAATTTATTTTTTAAATGTGATCGTTCTAAAAAAAGAAGTTCTTTATTTGATTTTAAGATTTTTTGTTTTGTAAATGGGGAAAAAATGGTATATTTTTTTCTTATCCTTATGATTTTTTTAATTTCTTCAAATATTTTGGTTTTTCTTTCTCCAGAAGATAAATCTTCTTCTATTTCATTAATTCTAAATTTTTGTCGATTTATTGTTCTTTTTATTTTATCTTTTTTATAATTCATATTATTTCTTGAACCAATTAAACTTTGTATATAAATTGCCGGTAGGCCTTTACTAAACATGATTATTGCGTGGGCTGCAATAAATTTTTTTATCTCATTAATTTCATAATATTTTTTTTGAGTGTTTTTATTATTTTTCTTATTGGGATTATTTATTGCATCAAAATAATTGATATTTATTTCATATGGTAATTTGCACTGGTTTTTGTTTCTATTGGAAACTAATCCTCCATGTTTTTTCATTTCATTAATGAAATATTTAAATTCTTTGATTGAAACAAATTCTTTTAGTGGGGCAACTCCAACCCCATCATGAGATGCTAAAAAATTTATGAATGTTTTATTTTTCCCAATATTTATTTTTTTTGAAAAGTATTTTTTTAATTTTGTTGAATTTTCTTTTAAAAAAGAAAAAATTACTAATGGGGGGAGAGAAAAGTTATATATTATATCTGCCTCATTTTTGGCTAAATATGAAATGTTTTTCTCAGTTGGAAAGTTAGATTCTATAACAAGTTTAACTTTGGGATTTGTTTGATTAATTAGTTCTTTAAAAAAAGATATGATTAAATGATTTTTATCTAAATTTACTGAAGAACAATTTGTAGTATTCCATATATATGGAATTGCATCAAGTCTTATGAGTTTTATTCCTTTAGAAATATAAAATAGTAATATGTCTGTTATTTCTAACAAAACTTTTGGGTTGTGATAGTTTAAATCTATTTGATCTGGACTAAATGTAGTTAGTACATATTTTTTTCCAAATTTTGTTTTAAATTTTGTTAATAATGGGTTTGTTCGGGGGCGAAAAATTTTAGAAGTATTAATTTTATTAGGGTAATGAATAAAATAATCTTTGTATTTTTTATTTCCTTTAATGAATTCTTTAAACCAATAATGTTCTTTTGAAACATGGTTTAAAACTAAATCAACCATTATATTTTTGTTTTTTGAAATTTCTTCAATATCTTTCCATGATCCATTTTTTTCATCTACTTTTTTATAATCTTTTATTGAAAAACCATAATCGCTACTAGATGGGAAAAAGGGGAGTATGTGTATATTTGAAAATTCTTTGCAATTTTTTTGTAAAAAATAATTTAATATTTTCAAATTTTTAATATTTTTTGATTTAAAAGTATCTGGGTAAGTTATGAGTAAAATATCTTTGTGTGAAAAATTTTTATTGTTCTGATTGTTTATTTTGTTATTTGGTTTTTTGTATTTATTTATTTTTTCTTCAATAATAGGGATTAATTTTTTTGATTCATTTTCTGAATAAATTTTTGAGAGTATTTGTGCTATTTTTTTTAATTTTTTTACACCAAGCATGCTATTTGTGTGTTGGAAGTAATATTAAAGTTTTGTTATTTTTTAGAGTTTTTTTTTTATTTATTGAGTTAGGTTAAAAAAAATGTTTTGAGGTGTTTTTTGAAATTAATGATTTGGTTTTTTCCGAATAATACCAAAAACTATTTATAAATTAAAAAATAATAATATTGTGAGGTGATTTTATAAAAGTAAAAACAATGAATATTTTTTTAATTTTGTTAATAGCATTACTTTTAGTTTTTGGTTGTGTTATTAATGATTTTTCAGTTTCAATTGGAAATAATTTAGATGGGAATGATTTAGGTAGTGGTGATAATTTAGATGATTTGAATGATTTGGATGATTTGGATGATTTGGATGATTTGAATGATTTGAATGATTTGAATGATTTGAATGATTTGAATGATTTAGATGATTTGAATGTTTCATTTTATTTTGATGAAATAGCACAAAAAGTATTTTATTCATTTAATTTAGATGCTCCAAGAACATGTGATTCTTTTGAAGTAGTTGATATAGTTGTAAAAGAAAGTTATCCTGTTCAAATAGTCTTAGAAATGAGACTAATTGAGGCAGATATGTTTTGTGCAACAGTAATAACTCCAGTAAAAATTGAGGGTAGTATTGATTTAGATCACGAACCTGCAACAATTGAGGTTAAGATAGTTGATACTAGTAAAGAAAATATTTATTGTACGGATGAACAAAAACAAACAGCTTTTTGTACTATGGATTATAATCCCGTGTGTGGAGATAATGAAATAACCTATAGTAATTCATGTGTTGCTTGTTCAAGTGGAGAAATAGATTATTATGTTGTTGGGGAATGTGGGAACTAGATTAAAAATATTTAGAATTGGATTATAAAATAATAAAACTAAATTAATTTTTGGGAAAGCTCAAAAGTTTTCCCTTTTTTTTTATTTGAATCTTTTTAATAATTTATTAAAAAATCAAACGCCCTCGGTAGGACTTGAACCTACGACAACTCGGTTAACAGCCGAGTGCTCTACCTACTGAGCTACAAGGGCAGCACTTTTTGCCTTCGGCAAAACCTGCACTAAAATGGGTGTTTAACTTTGTTCAACAACTCTTTGTTATTTGACTAATAAGTATTTACTCACCAGTATAACTATTTTGAATTAACAATTCTTTATAAAGTTTTTTGATGGCATTGGCTTTTGAATTATGATAATTTATTCTTTTGAACCCATAAATAAAGCTATTGCCACACCGGTTACTGTTGCGACTAATGCTGGAGTTGTAAAATAATCTATTGATAATAGAATATTTAGCGGTATTTCACTCCAAAAATTCCCAAGGAATATGGATAAACTTAATGAAAATATAATTCCTATGAATAAATGTGAAACTCCAATTAAGTATGAGTGGTATGTTTTTCTAATAAAAATAAATGCTGATATCATAAAACCGATAAATAATAATGCTCCTGCCATTACATTTGGTGCGGCTATTGTAACACTTGAAAATACTCCAAATTGAGATACGATTATGTATGTGAATACAGTTAATATGCTTCTATCATGTACTGATGATAATAAATTTTGAGTTGTAAATGCATCTTGCATGGATATTTTTTCTAATGGAGCTTTTTGTGTATATGCTTGTTGTGTAAACATTTTGGGTTGTGTTGCTTGTGTTGGGTTTATTTCTGGAATTGCTTCTATTTGTGCAGCATGTTTTACTTGAGAATAATCATGTTCAGATAACTCTTCTTTTAATTTTTCTTTAATTTCAAGAATTTGTTTGTGTCTTTGTGCCCTAGCTATTTGAGCTTTTTCATTTAGTGCTAAAAAAGAAATTATTAGTGAAATTATTGCTGAACCTACTCCAAATACTCCAAGAATTAAATATATTGGTTCAGGAGTGGGGGTAAATATTTTGTCATAAAAATTAATAAAAAAACCTATTACAAACACGACAACTATAAAAAATAATACAAGTCGTTTTACTACTCCGAACATAACTTTTGAAGCATTGTATAAAACAACTAAACCTACTATTATTCCAACTAATAAAACAACGACTATTGCCATTGACTCAGGATCATTATTTAATGCACCTTCAAATACAGTTGTTATTGTTTGGTTTACAAATCCAATCATTTCTCCACTAAATATGTTTGTGGGAGGAGTTCCTATTTGGTCTAGAGCCATGTTAAAAGATATTCCTAAATAGTATATAAAGTATTCGGTAAATTTTCGAAGACTTTGATATCTTTACTACATCTTTTTAGTTTTAATAATACAGTTTATTTTTAATAAATTGTATCAACTGAATTTATTATAGTTTTTTTGA
>CAZKAC010000041.1:0-6665 GCA_964550725.1 uncultured archaeon | reverse complement strand
ATGAAGTAACTAGAAGATATCAAAGATTTTATCCAGAACTGATTGAAGGTAAACTTGCTCATGGCAGAGTATCTTTAAAAAAAAGAGCACAAATGATTTATACTATTTCAAAAATAGCCATGAATCATACTGGCTTATTTAAAATTTATAAAAGTAAACGATTTTCAGACAAAGAAAAGAAAAAAATAGCCGCAAAGTATTTAATAAATTTAAATAAAGGTAATGCCGTAAGAGCAAAAAGTACTGTAGTTCAAATGCTAGACAGAATATTTAATTTAAATGAAAAACTTTATGCAAAATTTTCTGGACCCGCATATTTAGAAAAAATTGCTAAAAAACAAGGGCTTATTGGAAAAGACATTAGAAATTATTGCTTAGACACACACCACGTTATGACTACTCCACTTGTTATTCTAGCTGATTGGTTAAGTGGTGTTGAACAAATAATCGATTTGGAAGTAAAAAAACAAAAATGAATATTGTAATTAAACCTTCATCTAACAGATATAATGGGCAGACTGAGGCGAAAGAATAAAGTTTAAATACATTAAACAATTCAATCTAATTATGAAAAAAATAATTTTTTTATTAAAATATAATTAAATTAACGTGATTTAATGAACGAAAAAGAAATTGATAACTTATTCGAAGGAAAAAAGGTGACTGTGCGACCACTATCAAAATTACAGATTGCGCACCAAAAATATTTAGAACAAAAAGCAAAAGAAGAAGCAAAAAATAGAGCAAGTAGAAATTCTTTTAGTCCTAAAAAAAAAGTTGGTTTTTTATCAAGACTTTTTAAAAAAAGATAGATAACTAAACCTTCATCTAACAGCCATGATGGCAGATTGAGGCTAAATAAATAAGATATTTTTGGCAAATTATTAGTGTGTTATATTTGGCATGGGAGTGAGTATAGTGGACTTAATTTATCTTATTGTGGAGTTATTTTTAATTTTTTTTAATATTCTTTAAAGATATTTTTTGTGATTTTTAAAAAACTCACTTTTTTATACTTATAACTCATTATTTGTGCATGGATAACGAATTTATTTATTCAAAGAAGAAGAGTTCTGAAAACATAAATAATTCTAGTGAGGATAGTATTATTAAAAATAATCCTGTTCTTTCTGAGGATTTAAAAGGTTTTGAAAATCATTTATCTTCTTCACAAGACAAAAATAAAAATAATTTGTCTAGTGGGTCTAGTGATTTGGTTGATTTTAATGGTTCTAATGGTTCTAATGGTTCTAATGGTTCTAATGTTCAAGAAGATGCTACAAAATCTGGTGTAATTAATTCTTCAAATATAGATGATGGGAGTATATCTGGTTCTAATGTTGTTAATGTTCCTAAAAAAGAATCAGTTAAAATAGTTTCAAATAATCCTGTTGAATCAGATTCTTTGATTAATTCTAAACAAAGTTTGAATAATGAACAAATAATTTCAAATGTTAAAGATGATGGTTTAAACGAAGCTACTCAAACAAAAGCTAATGTTGATGAAACTAATAATGGGGTAAAAGTTAATTCTTCTCAAAACATTGGTAAAGTAAGTGATCCAATTTTATTTGAAGATAAGAATGATGTTTCAAATAAGGGCATTTTAAATAAAGATGATTTAAAAAGTTCTGGAAAAAATGAGAGTTCATTTGAAAGTAGAATTCTAACTGGGATAAAAGGTTTTGATGAGTTGGTTGGTGGAGGTTATGAAAAAGAATCAACTGTATTAGTTGTGGGGGCAGCAGGAACAGGAAAAACAATTTTTGCTTTACAATTTTTGTATAATGGAATAGTTGAAAATAATGAACCTGGGATGTTTATTTCGTTTGAAGAAGATAAAGAGTCTTTATATCGACACGCTAAACAATTTGGATGGGATTTTCAAAAACTTGAAAATGAGGGTAAATTTAGGTTGCTTGAATTTAAACCGCATCAAATGACAAAGATTATTGAAGAGGGAGGAGGAGCTGTTAAGGATATGTTGTCTGAAATTAATGCAAAAAGAATAGTGGTTGATTCAATAACTGCTTATGGTCTTCTTTTCCATGATGAATACACACGGCGGGACAAAGTTCTTGAGTTTTTGAATTCTTTAAAAAAATGGAAAGTTACTGCACTTGTTGTTTCTGGAGAGGCTCCTGAATCAATAGAAAGTAAAATTGGGAGTATTGGTTTTATTACTGATTCAATAATTTCATTATATTATCGTCATGATGATGAACGTGGATTAAGAATTCATTCATTAGAAGTTGTAAAAATGCGTGGGTCTGAGCATACAAATAAACTTTGTGCTTTAAACTTTGAAAAAGATGGGTTGCGTGTATATCCTGATATTGAAGTATTCTAATTTTTTTTATTTAAATTATTTTTTATTCTAAATAACATTTTCTACTTCTGATGTAAAGATTTCTGAGAAATCATAAGTTTTATCACTAAATTGTTTTACAAGATTAAGTGTTTTTTCAGTTGTCGAATCTTTTATTGTCAAAATTATTAGGGTTGAATCAGAAAGACTAACTTTGTTATTTAAATAATAAATAAATTTTTGTAAAAGTTTTTCATTAACATATGTTGATAATGCACTTATTGATTCAAATATAATAAATTTATTTGAACTTTTTTCTTTTAAAAATTTTTCAATATTTATTTCAAGACTTGTTAGATTTGATGGATTTTCAATATTAATTACATTAAATCCATTAATTATTTGGTTTTTGCTTTTATCTGAATTTAAGTCTATAAAAATTAAATTGTCTTTTTCAATTTTTTGAATTGTTGTCTCATTAAGTAAAATTTCTGATGGATAACTATATGAAATTATTAAACCTTTCATATTTTTCTCAACAGTAAGATATTGTGAAATTTTTTCACAATTATCTTTTAATTGTTTTTGATTTAATAACACTAATGAATTATTATTTTCAATACTTGTATAAAGTTCTTTTAGATATGATGTATTCATGATTTATGTTGAACTTTCAATAATAAAAAGCTTTTTGCATGGGGTGGCAAGGGTTAAATATTCAAATATTGTAATATTTTTATGATTGAATTTAATTTAAAAAAATTTCTTGAAAAAAATTTTGATTTTATATATGTTTCTAAAAAATCAAAAGCACAAAATGTTATTGAATTGACTATTTTGGTAGCAGTTTCTATGATTGCATTGATGTTTATATTTGTAGTTTATTCTGGTCAATTTGGGTCATTAATTCATTTTAATGATTATCATACTATGCGAACTTCAGTTAATGGAGTTATTGATTTTTCAAATTCAGTTTATTATTCAGGTGCTGGTTCAGAAGCAAAAATTTTTTTAGATGTTTCAAATTCAATAGATGTTTCAAAAAGTGGAATTAATGGAAAAGTGGTTTATTTAAGGATTTTAAGAGGAGGGGATATTCTTGATGTTGCTGATGTAAATATTATTGGTGATTGGTTAGAAGGAGCACAATATTATTCAATCATAAATAAAGAAGGGAATATTTTTTTAAAAAATGTGAGAGGGTATGAAATTATTGGAAGTACTATGTTTGTTGAAGCCAGTTCACCTGATGATGTTTCTGTTGAGTTTGTTTTAAAAAATATTTTTGATAAAACTTTAAATTTTGATTTAAATATTGATGGGGGAAATAGAGGAGGAGTTGTTGTTTGGTTTGATGTTGATGGGAGTAATTTAAGGACACAGTCTTTTTCACTTTCTCCGGATGAAGAAAAAAATATTAAATTAAATTGGACAATTCCAAGTGGGTATGAATATAATGAATTACAGACTCGTTGGATTGAAATTAATTTAAGTGGTGAAGATTATTCTTGGAATGAATTGGTTTTTACTTCGCTTGAGTTTATAGAATAAATATTTGGTTTTGATGAGTATGGAAAAAGGACAAGTTACAATTGAAACATTAATTATTATGAGTGCATCAACGCTTTTGTTATTAATGTTTGTTATTTTTGCATGGAATCAAATGGTATTTTCTTACAATTCTCAACAAAAAGATATTGCAAAATCTGCATTAACTCGAGTTGTTGGGGAAGTTAATCATATTTCTAATCTAGGTATTGGTTCAGTAAAAACTTTTGAAATTGTATTGCCTGATGCTGCTGATTTAGATAAATCTTTTATTCGGGGCAAAACAATTATTTTGAATGTTGCTGGAGAAGATGTGATTATATCTTCTTTAGTTGATATGAATGGTGTGTGGCCTGAAATAACTGGAAAGGCAACAATTCGAATTGAAAATCAAAAAGGATTAGTTCAAATAGTGGTGGGGCAATAATGAAATTTAAAAATAGTTTTTTATTAAAAAAAAGAGAATTGAATAAATTTTTTGGTAAAAATAAAGGACAAATTACAATGGAATTTATTCTTACTTTCTCTTTAGTTTTAATGATATTTTTAATTGGGATTTTTATTTATTATCAACGGAGTGAATCAAATATTCTTAGTGAAGAACGATGGAGTGCTCAAAAAAACGCGAGTAATATTGCAAAAATAATTAATGCTGTATATCTTGGGGGGGATGGGACAACATATAGTGAATATATTAATTGGAGTGTAGGGGATATTGAAGTTGAAGATAATTCAGTCAGGGTTTTTGTTTCGGGGGGAGAATTTTTTAGTTCTCCGATAATTTCAGATAATGTTGTCTGGGATATTTCAACCCAGACTGGTTTTTTTGTGTGTTCTAAATTAAATGGCGGAGTAGTGTGTGAAAATGAATAAATTGTTTAATTTTAAAATTAATAAATTGGGTTATATGTTTAGTTATAAAAAAAATGTAAATGTTAGAATCAAAAAATTTTTTGTTAATTCTAAGGGTCAATTTTTTTCACAAGATTTAGTGGTTGCTGGGATAATATTTGTTTTTTCAATAATGCTTTTTATGATTGCTTCACAATCAGTTTATTTGCAAGTTAATCTTATTGAATCTAGAAATCATTTTGATGGAGCAGCACACACAATATTAGAATCTCTCGTTGAACATCCAGGGTATCCTGTTGGGTGGGAGAAGATGGATTTTGGGGATGTTAATTCATTTGGTATTGTTAAACAAAAAAATGTTATTGAAAAAGATAAGATTGAAAAAATAATGGATTATTTAGAAAATGAATATGATTTGACGCGGATTAAACTTGGAGCGGGAGCGTTTGATTTAAATCTTATGCTGGTAGATGCAGAAGGGAATATTATTTATTCATCTGGAAGAGAAATTCAAAATCCTTTGACAAAATTAATTTATGAAAAAATTGTTTTTTTTAATGATGAATTAGCTATTTTAAAGGGAGTGATTACTGTTGGGTAAAGGGTTTTTTTTTACAATTGACTCATTTCTTGCAATTACATTTATTTCTGCAATAATTTTGTTATCATTTTTTCACATGTCTAGTGTTCAAACTAGTTCTTGGAGTTTGGTAGATATGCGGGTTGTTACTAATGATGTATTATTGTTTTTAGAAAATAAAGGTTCATTTGATGATTCTTTTAAAATTAATGCTTCGGAGGATGAGATAATTGTTGCATCTGGTAGAGGGATTTTAGGTGATTTAAATAATGTTTCAGATATTTATTGTTTTGAGTTATTTATATTTGAAGATGGAAATATTTTAAACCCAGTTTTATATGTATTGGAACCTAGTTGTAGTATGGGAGTTTCTGAGATTTTTAGTATAGAACGACCTTTAGTTATTATTAAAGAAGATATTGTTCAAAATTATATTGTCCGACTAAAGGGGTGGAAAAAATGATTTTTAAATCAAAAAAAGGTTTTTTGTTTACTTTAGGAGCTATATTATTTGCAACTACTTTAGTGGTATATTCTCAAACTTATTTATTTATGAATTATTCAAATGAAAAAAATATTTTAAGTATTTCTGGAGTTTCTGCATTGAAAAATATTGATGATGGTATTGCAAAAAATTTGATTAAAATTGTGGGTGTTGGATTGGATGTTAATTGTGGTAGTGATTTAAATATTCATTTTTATGAAAAAGTTCCAAAAGGTTATGATGTCTTTCAAAAAATGATTGATTTTGAAAATATGCTTAATAATGAATATTTTAAACGAGCTCCTGGGGAACAAGAGTTTGATATGTCTCAATTAAAAGATGGTGTTGCCGAAGTGTTTATTGGAGAAAAGGTTACCATAGAGTCAGATTATTCAAATAAAATTACTAAAGTATATCCAAATTCAAGCAATTCTTTATTATTAATTGATTTAAATATTTATATTGATGGTTTAGCACAAGTTCCTACTTTTAATCCTGATGAAACTGGAGATGCAACTCTTATCTTGAATTATAGGGATGAAAATTCACTAACTAGTGATATTTCTTATTCTACTAATAATTTTAATCCCGCAAATGTTTCTAGTTTATTACTAAATTTTAGTGATGGGGATGTTTTATTTTTGATTGGAAATACAGAGGGGGTATCAAATTCATTTTATTTAGATAGTAATATTGATTCAAATATTTTTTATTCTTTACAATTAAACTATTCTGAATGTGCAGATTATTTACCTATCAGATTGAATGCTAATTTAGAACAATCTCTTGGAAAAGTTACTTCTAATACTTTATTAAAAATAATAAATTAATTTTAATTAAATTTGTTTTTTTTTAATTAAATGTTAGATTAATTTTAATTAAATTTATTTAGT
>CAZKAC010000040.1:0-8872 GCA_964550725.1 uncultured archaeon | reverse complement strand
TTTTTCTATTTTTAAAAGAAATTTTTATTTTAGTAGTTATTGGAGTAAATTTACTTTCAATCAATTCAAGTGAATGAATGTCTTTGAACCATATTGCTCTCCAACCAAACAATCGCGAAGCCAAAATATTATACCAAGAATCATCAATTAACAAAACATGTTTTGGTTTTACTCCAATATCATGAACAACAAATCTAAACGTTGATGGAAACGGTTTAATCATATGAATTTTATCCGAAAGATAAACACGATCAGCAAAATTATAAAACCCTTTTTTCTTATACCCCTCAGACATAATATCACAAGAATTTGAAAGTATTCCAATTTTGAAACCTTTTTTTCTAAGTTCAATAAATTTATCAACTATTTTTTTATCCAAAAAAGTACTTTTTGAATACGAATCTAAAACAAATTCATAACCTCCTTTTCCTAAAACAAAACCCCAAAATTCTTTTCCCGAAAGACACCCCTTATAATAAGGAGAAGCCTCTCTAAAATAACGAAGCATAGTAAAAACAAGATTTTTTCTATTTTTTTTACAAAACTTGATTATTATGTCAAGTTCAATATTTTTAGTAATAACCCCATTAACATCAAATATTAACCACATAAAAGTAATAAGAAAACTAAGCTTTAAAAATGTGCTATAACACATTTCAATAGGTAAAAAATAACTTTTTTACCAAAATAATAAAAATTAGGCAAAGCCTAAAAAATCAAATCCCCTCTTAGTTTAGTAGCTAGAACGCTTGGCTGTAGATGATTTTTTATTTCGGGTAATACCGATACAAGCAGTTCTGTTGGGAAAAGTACTATTTAGTCTCAAGACAAAAGTAGTGCTCTAACAAAACTATCAAAAGCGGTCACCGAGAGATCCCCGGTGCAACTCCGGGAGAGGGGATTACACCGCGCAGAATAAACACAACTTTTTTATATTTAAATAAGTCAATAATATTATGAAAATTCTTAGAATTTTGCCAAAATCATTAAGAAAAAGAATAATGATTAAAGAACTACAAAGATTTAGACAAACAGCCGAAAGAAAACAAGCACTTAAATCAACTAGACAAGCAAAAATTGTTTCACAAGATTTATTGAGACAGTCACAAAAATCAAAAGCTGCTGCAAAGAAATATGATACTCCAAATACACAAAGTGCAAAAGCACTATTACTTCAAGACTCAAAAGAATCTTTACAACAAAGTAAAGATATTGTAGCACGAGCTCAAAAATTTTCAAACACAAAAAAAGGGCGAGACAAATTAAAACGCTTTTGGGAATTAGATAAAAAATGAACCACAAACTTCTAACCACAAACAACAAACCTTTAAATAACCTTATTCACCTTATATAAGTTAGAGGTGGTTTAAATGGTCAATATGACTTTAGCAATACCAAAAGAAACACACGCAAAAATGAAACAACATAACGAAATTAAATGGACAGAAGTCGCAAGAGAAGCAATTCAAACAAAATTAGCTCTTCTTGAAGCTGAAAAGAATCCGTTAAGACAATATGCTTACAAAAGACTTGTAGAAGAGGGAGAAGATCCAGACAAATTATTCAAACTTTGAACAAGGAGATGTAGTAATAGCAAATATTGCTTATTCTCAACAAATAGGCTTCAAAAAAAGGCCTGTTCTAATAATAAGCAACACAAAATATAATCAAAAATCTGGCTACATTATAGTGATAAGCATTTCTTCAACCGAAATAAAATCAAAGTATGATATAAAAATTACCAACGAAAATTTAGAAGACGGAGAACTAAATTTAGAAAGCAAAATACTAACCGATTTTCCAACAACAATAGAAAAAGAACTTATTGAGAACAAAATCGGAAAAATAACAAAAGAAAAACTAAAAGAAGTAAAAGAAAAAATGCGTGAACTTTATGGACTCTGAAAACCAATCCGGCAAGAACGAGAATCATCCGGTTGCAATTCTGGGAGGGGAGATTACCGCTTATTTCTCAACAACCCGCAACCACAATTTTAAAAAAACAAATACTTTAATCATGAAAATAATTAAATATTCTAAAATCCATTAACTTCATAATGAATGATGACTTAAAAAAAGAATATTCTAACGCAATTAGAGCAGCTGATGAAAGTAATGCTATCTTTAGAATAGCTACACAATTTTCACAAGATTTATCTATCGAAGAAAAAAAAAGAAGCGCGCTACTTACATGTAAATTACATAATGCTCTAAGAAAAAGAACTCGACAAATTGGAGATTTTAAATACAAAGTTGCTTTTGGTAGTATTCATTATGAAGCCCCAATAAATGTTGTTATTTTGGATAAGAAAAATACTATTATCGCATCATTCGGATTTTATTTGTTACACAGAAAAGGAAAAACAAATTTAGTCATTAATAATATACAAGGCAAAAGAAATAGAAAAGAACAATTAGATGCTCTTTCAAAACAAGTTGGAGAGAATTGGAGAATTTGGGCAGTAAAAAGAATAAAAAGAATTGCAAAAATCAATGGAATTAATACATCTGGTTCTTTACCCGCACTACATGCTTTACTTCAACCATCATCCCCCGGAGAATATAAAAGACAATTAATACAATACAAACAAACATTTAGAAAAGCAGGAATAACAGAAGTTTTAAACCACAATGTAAAACCATACCCACAAAAATGGAAAGAAGCATTCAAAAGAGTAAAACAAGAAAGGAGAAAATAAAATGAACCACAAAAATCCACATAAATCCGGCAAGAACGAGACTCTTCCGGAAGCAATTCTGGGAGGGGGGATTTTTATACTTCTTTGTAGTAATTCTTTTATGCGTAAATCAAGTCCTGTTATTTTAATTGGTTTATTTCTCTTATTGGTTTTGTTATTTGGTTGTCTAAATAATAGTACAATAAATAACACGCGTAATTCAAATAATTTAGATGAATTAAATACTTTGAATACTTCGGTTAATCAAGGACTTGCTTGTTATGTTTTGAGCATAAACGAAATTCGTGAGAAAATCAGCGTTTCAGATTTATATTCTTCCGACACGGTAGCAAAAGAAAATGAAAATGGGGCGAAGTATTGGTATTGTGTTCTTCGAAGTCAATCAAATAAAGACTTGTCTTTAATGATTAGTTTCAATGATTATTCTAATGCTATCAAAAGTGATTATTATTATTCAAGTGCATTGGATCAATTCAATGAATTAATTGCGATGGATTGTAATACGGAAAGTCCTGCGTATGTACATTGTGAAAAAGATTTAGTAAACAAAATGTATTGGGTAGAAAAAATAAGTGATTATGGAGATTCTCAACTTATAGCGGTTGTTAACTACTATTTGGTTAAAATTGATTTCCAAAAAGGCATTGATAAGGAGACGGAAAAAGTTTATTCAAAAAAAATATTAGACATAATAAAATAAAAATAATTTTAATGGATCAAGAAAATAATTTGTCTGGATTGGATTTAGCGATCCGAGAATTTCCCGTGTGCAACTCCGGGAGAGGGGATTTTCCAAAAAAAAATCACACCGACAAGAAATGCTAATTCTGCACATATCTTATTAAAAAATAATCAATTAATGATACACAAAATAATACTTGTGCACTCATTACTAATTCTGAAAAACCAATTAGCGAAAAAATATAAATTAATAAAATAGTAAAAAATATTGCAACAATAATTCTTTTATTTGATGGATAATCATCCACAATATATTCTTCAAAATATTTATGATCTTCCAAAGAAATATTCTTTCTCCTCTCATTAATTAAAATAAATAATGGAAACACCCAAGCAGCAAATAAAAACATGAACAATATACCTAAAATAAATCCCCCAGTATAATAAAATCCAATGCTTTGCAAAAATTTCCCAATTTCTTCAAATGATAAATAAAACAATGAAAAAGATAAAAAAATGAGGCTAATTGAAGTCAACATTAATCCAAATTTGTTAAATCTTTTTTTATGAATTGTATAAATAACACTGAAAACTAATCCCACAAAAAAATAAATTACTAATGGGTGAGATTTATTAAAATGTGTAAAAATCAAATCACTCAATACTATGCTCCCAAAACTCAAAGTTACAACAATCAGTGAAATAAAATCAACTTTTCTTGAAAACTTTTTAATAAAAAATTTTAGTATTTTTGTTTGAAATTTTGGTTTTAAATAAGTAACAACATAAAATAATATTAAACAAATAATACCAATTATATCAAAAATACCAATAACCATAATAATATTTACATTTTGAACTATATATTTTTATATTAAAACAAGTTTAGATATAATATGAAAAAAGCAATTTTTATTTTAGTATTTTTAATACTTGGAGTATTATTATTTGGATGCACTGAAGCAGTTGATAATTCTCCACAACCAAATAACCAGACTAACATAGAAAATCAAACAAACGACCTAAGTGAAACATACCCAACTGGACAAGGGAATGAAAGTTTATTAGATTTACTTCCAAAAGAACAAGGAAACCTTATTTATTCCACAAATTTAATTGGTCACATCCAATCAGGAAAGTTAACAAAAGAAATTACTTACCAACAATTAAAATCAGCATTTTCATATGGGTGTAATCCCAAAGAATTTACATTTATTACTTATGACTATGGCGAAGCAACACAAATAATCGTACAAGTTGGAGAAACCGATGACAAAGAATCTGCAATTAAATGTTTAGATGGCAAAATTAATTTAATTGAACCAAGTAGCAGTTATTACTTCAAAGATGCACAAATAAATAATAACTCTGTAAAAGAATATATTTGGAAAAATTATGCCGATGCAGAACAAATACAATCAATAATTTACACATCAAATAATAAAATAATTCACATTTTAACTGATGGTGGTCCAGCTTATTCACTAACAAATCCAGAACAACAATTACCCGAACTGTTCAAACAATTATTCCAAAATTTTCCATCAGATTAATTTTATACCCCACAAACTAATTACTTCTAACAACAAACTAACTTCCCCATTGCAATTCTGGGAGGGGGGATTTATCCCAACTGAATCGAGAATAGAAACTAATTTTTCACCGGCACAACATCCAACAAACATTTAAATATACTTATTATACATATTTAAGTAAGAGGTGATTTTATGGGAAATATGACAATGGCAATCCCTGAAGAAATGCATAAAAAAATGAAAGAGTATAAAGAAGTGAAATGGGCAGAAGTAGCAAGACAAGCATTCAAACAAAAAATTACTTTACTTGAAACAGAAAAAGATCCGTGGAAACTTTACGCACATAAAAGGTGGGCAGAAGAAGGAGTAGATGCACATGAGCTCTTTGAATTTTGAACAAGGAGACATAGTAATAGCAGAACTACTCTACTCAGAACAAATCGGACTAAAAATAAGACCAGCCCTCGTAATAAGCAACACCAAATACAACAAAAGCTCAGATGACATTATCTTACTAAAAATAACGAGCACAGAAAAAAAGACAAAATACGACATAACTTTAAACGCAGAAGATATAGAAAACGGAAAACTAAAAAATGAAAGCAAAATAATGGTTGATAATCCAGTAACAACATATAAAGGAGTAATACAAACAAAAGTAGGAAATATAACCCAAACAAAACTCAAAGAAGTAAAAGAAAAAATAAGTGAACTTTATGAAATATAAAAACCACAAACTAAAAACCAACTCTATAACATTCTAACAAGTGCTACCGAAGGTGCACCCCGTGCTGCCGAAGCGGAACTCGGCGTGCCGATTCTGGGAGGGGGGATTACTGCTTATCTATCAACAACTCCGTTTTAAAAGAAAAGTTTATAAATAACAAAAACTTTGTTACTAATATGTTTGGAAGCAAAAAAGCAATAATTATTTTTTCAATCCTACACTTACTTTGGTTTCTATCAAGTACAACAATTTTGAATATGATATTTGGACCAACATTTTTACTAGTTAGCGGACCAAACTTTTCCCAAAACTTAATGACACATACTCTTTTAGGAAATGGAATAATGATACTATTTTCTGCATTAATCGGAATATCAATCTACAAGTACGCAAAAATCAATAATAAGAAAAAACCCATATTATCAGCAATTGTTGGATTATTATTAGGATTCATTTATGGGTTCATTTATTACTTTGCATATACGAAAGAATAATTCAAAAACAAACTAATATAAATATTAAATAACTTTTTATTTTATGCAAAAAAAATTAATCACACTAATCATAATAACAACAATTTTATTTGGATTACTTTTCGGATGCACAGAAAAAGTTTCTTGGTGTGAAAATCAGTATGACCAAAGTGGCTTGACAAAAGACACTTGTTATTATAATGAATCAATAAAACAAAATAACCCAAACTTGTGCCATAATATTGAATCAGAAAGACTTAAAGAAATTTGTTTATACGGAAACACAATTGAAGAAAACGAAAACACAATAGAAAACCAAACAGATAATACCGAACCAAACAATATAAACGAAACAATAAATAATGAAAACAATCTTATTGATGATAATGACGATACAATAGAACAAACAATTGATTATGCTGAATCAAATAAAATAATACAAAAATTAAATAATGGAGATGATTTTGATTGGCAAATTTATAAAACAGCTTCGCGTTCTGAATGGCACACTGCAGAACCAATTGCAATATTAGATTTACTTAAAACAGGAAGCACTATCGAGTTTATATTAAAAAATAATGGCTTTGAAATAATAACTTTGACTGGATTAGAATTAAGTAATAGCGAAAAAACTATGGAAATATCTAAAATTTTAAACCCAGGAAACACAGTTAATATAAAAGTACAAACTAATTCAGATTGTGAAGAAAATAATAAATATTATTTTCCTAGAAACGAAATAAAAATTTATTACATTAATTCAAACCAACAAAAAAAAATACAATATGGAATTTATGAAATTATAGATAACATTTGTGGTTAAAATGGTCTATGAAAACCTAAAAAAGTTCGGCAAGAACGAGAATCATCCGGTTGCAATTCTGGCGACCGAAGGAAGGAGGGATTACACTTAATCACGCCGAACAGAAAATAGAAAATTATTTTAACCACAAACAACTATTTTTAATAGAATAAAATAATTAAAAAAATAAATGGATTAGAATTTAAAATTAGAAATTGTCTTGACAAAGATTACTGGTTTGTTTACAAAATAACAAAAAAGAATATGTATCCACTTTTTTTAAAACATTGGGGAGGATGGAATCCACAAGTATTCCAAGACAACTTTAACAAAAACAACACAAAAATTATAGAATACAAAACAAAAAGAATAGCTTACTACACGCTAATAATCAAAGAAAAATTTTCATATATTGACAATGTCCAAGTATCAACAATAATAAGAGGAAAAGGTCTCAGAACTTTTCTTATAAAACAAATGGAAAAAGACACAAAAAAACATAAACTAAAAAAGATAAGATTAAAAGTGTTTAAAGATAATAAAGCAAAAAACCTTTATCTAAAATTAGGTTACAAAAAAATTAAAGACGAAAAAACCGCAATAATTCTTGAAAAAAAGATAAAATAAAGCATATATTTATATATCATTTTGATATACTATATTTTAGGTGATTTAATGGCTAGAACTTTAGTAGATTTACAAGGACCACAAGAACTAATACTTGAAAAAGCATTAGAACTTGGATTATATAAAACAAAAGCAGAAGCAGTAAGAGGAGCAATAAATGAATTAGGAAGAGAATACAAAATATTTAAAGATGCTCAAGGACTTGAAGATGAACTCGTTGCACGAAAAATGATACAAATAGATAAAGAAATAAAACAAGGAAAAAGAAAAGTTTTTAGTGAAGATGAAGTAAAGAAAAAATATGGGTTTGAGTGATTAAATGTTTGAAATTATTTATGCTGATGACTGGGATAAATATTTCAAAAAAATGAACAAAGAATTACAAATAAAAATCTGGAAAAAAATACAACAACTAAAAGAACTCGAAGGAATAAGACATTTAAAAAAAGGGTTACCATACTTTGTTGTAGAAACAAACCAATACAGAATAACATTCAAACAAGAAAACAATAAAAGAATAATTTACTTTGCAGGAAACCACAAACAATACGAAAAATGGTATTTAAGTTTAATGAAGGGATAAAAATGAATCAAAAAAATCTAGACAAGTTCGGCAAGAACGAGAATTATCCGGTTGCAATTCTGGGAGAGGGGATTACCGCTTATCTCTCAACGGCATGATACTTATGAAACCTTTTTATTAACAATTAAATAATAATCAGTTATGGAATTCGAATTTAAAAATAATCAAATATTATTCGATAGAGAACTAAGTGAATTAGATGAATTTGTAATAAAATTTGTTAATATACTTGATAAAAATAAAATAAATTATGTTCTTGTTTCAGGATATATTGCAATACTTTTTGGAAGAAGTAGAGAAACAGAAGACATTGACATAATACTTGAAAAAATATCATTTGAGAAATTTAATTTTCTGTGGAATGAAATTCAAAAAGAATTTGAATGTTTAAATACTTCTTCACCAAAAGAAGCATATGAAGAATTCTTATTAGAACAAACCTCAATTCGATTTGCTTACCCTGGAGAATTTATTCCCAATATGGAAATAAAATTCCCAAAAAAAGAATTTGAAAGAGAAACATTAGACAATAAAATAATAGTAAAAAGCGAGAAATATTCTTTTAATATTTCAAATTTAGAAAAACAAATTGCATTCAAGCTCTTCCTTGGTTCAGAAAAAGACTTAGAAGATGCAAGACACTTATGGAATATATTTAAGGATTATTTGAATAAACCAACAATTATTACAAAAGCACAAGAATTAAAAGTTTTAGAAGATATAATTAATATGGTGCTTGCATGAA
>CAZKAC010000039.1:0-8271 GCA_964550725.1 uncultured archaeon | reverse complement strand
TCATCAACCTCACTAGAATCATCAACCTCACTAGAATCATCAACCTCACTAGAATCATCAACCTCACTAGAATCATTTGAGTTTTCATTATTTTGATTTTGATTAGAATTTTTATTAGATTCTAAGTTTTTGTCTTTTTCCAAAGTTTTATCAAAATTTTGTTCATTTGTATCTTCATAAATTTTTTCTTTAGACTCATTTTCACGAAGCATTTTTTCAATTTCTTCTTGTTTCTTTTTAAATTCTAAAATATTCTTGTTAATGCTTATCATAACTCCATTTTTCACCCGATTAAGAATTACAATAACTCCCATGATTCTTTTTGGAGCATCAATAAATTTAACAAAATTAATAATTGCGGCAACTACCCCCACCATTATTTTTAATACAACATATTCTGCGATTTTCAATTTCTTTTTAAACCAACTTAAATTGTTTTTAATTGATTTGTTTGAAACATTATTACTTTTTGTTGGTGCTACCACATGACGATACATTTTATCAACATTTCCTTGAACAGGAGGAGCACCATATGCATAAAACCGTGGGTTTTGATCATTAATTAATTTTATTGCTTTGAAAAATAAGAACACAATCAATGCAAGTATAAAAATTATTATATTTAATAAATAAAAATTAATTTCAGGGAAAGGACTCGAATAAAAATTTGTAATATTTACTCCTTCACTTTTAGAATGTACCGCTACAAGCATACTTTTTGTTAATTTATCACTACCTTCAACTTCATTAATTATTAATCCATCTTTACTTTTAATAACCCAAACAAAACTTTGTATTCCTTGTCTGTGAGTTGCATTTACATTAAAAGTCAATTTTTTTTGTTCGCCTGATTTTAGTATAACATCAACATCATTTTCTAATAATTTCCAATCAAGAGGAGCTAGTAAAGAAACCACTAAATTTAAGTCATTTGCACTTGTATTTATTATTGTCGCATAAAGCTCTCCCGCTTCTTCAGAATAAATTTTTGAAGTAGATACTTCTTTAA
Organism: uncultured archaeon; assembly: GCA_964550725.1. Lineage (GTDB taxonomy): Archaea > Iainarchaeota > Iainarchaeia > Iainarchaeales > JAAZKV01 > CAZKAC01. The sequence goes on along the minus strand of CAZKAC010000039.1, from coordinate 7,262 downwards.
TAAAAACTTTTTGAGAAGATAATTCTATCACGCGTAAAATACTTTTAACACTACTGCTTGATTGATCACTTCCTACAACAAAATTAATGGGTGTATCAGTGATTTCTGCGTTCAAACCAACACTAACTTTTACAATAAATGACATCGTTTCATTAGGTAATAAATTAAATTTATTTTGTTCAATAGTATATTGATTTGAATTTAATCCATCAATAATTAAAGAACAATTACTTAATGTTTGTGTGCCGAAATTTTTAACTACAACTAAATAATGTTCAAATCCTCCTTGTGAGATAACAAGTTCTTTTGGACTTTCAATTATTCTAAGTGCTTGATCATTAGTATCATAAATAAATCCTCCCGAAGGCCCCCCAGTAGTTGGTGGAATAACTGGATCTTGTCCGGTTGTTGCAATAAATTGTTTTGAAGATGAACTTGCTTCAGCACCATAATAAACCTTTGTTTTAAACCAATAAACTCCTTCGCTTGGAACAGATAAATATAATTTTGTTTCCCAATCTTCACCAGGATTAATTAACTTAGCTCCTGAACCATAATCAACATCATCAGAACCCCCACATTGATTAGATTGGTCTGAAACAATACAATATTCATATTGATACTCTTGAGAAGTTTGTCCTTCATTTGTAATTATAACATCTGCTGTAATACTAGGAACAGTATTATCACTTATAGCAGTAATTAATACTTGTGGCGGATTTCCAATTAATTCCCACCAATCAGAAGGTTTTACGGTTGATCCTTTAACAGTTGCAGTAGCTATTGCTTCCCATTGTCCTGCGGTTTGCCCACTATTAGTAAGATATGAATAAGAATAAATTCCAGTTTCTTCAAAAGTCATTGGAATATTATTTGAAATTAAATTTCTTGAAGGATCATACAAACTAATAGTTGGATTTACATCAGGATCAACAGGTTTTCCTTCGCTATCAAAAATCCATAATTTTGCACGATATGTATCCCCAATTACAATTCTACCAAAATCACTTAAAATTGCAGTAAAATTTTGAATTTGACTACTTTTAATATTATTAGTAGTGTCATTAATATCAAGAATTATTTGAGTTAAATTATCTAATTTTGTAATAATTGTATTTTGAGAATTATTAATATCTAAAACAGTATTCTGTGTTTGTTGAGTAATATCATCAATTTGTTGAGTAGTATCATCAATTTGGTATAATAAATTGTTTTGATCATCTGTTAATGCCCCATCCCCAATATATTGTGTTGAAAATACTCTCATACCCAAATAATTTGTTCCATTTATTAAACAAGTTACCGTACTTAAGAAAGTTGATTTATTTGAAGCAGACCAATTATAAGCGTATTGTCCGATACTAAAATTAGTCATTGTGTCAGTAATTAAATTAATTCCTGCATTTAAATCACGAATAGTAATAATTGGAGGGTTAGAACAATTAAGAGTGGTTCCACTATTTGATAAAACTAATGAAGTTATTTCAAAACTTGTATTGATAGGAACTAATGTTGGAGCATCAACTCTAATTTCGTAACTATTTTGTAAATAAGAATTAACATCACCTAACAAATCATTATTTTGATTAGTTGTTTGATTAATATCATTAGTAACCAAAGACAAATCATTCATTTTTGAATTTAAATCAATAATATTAGTATATGTAGTATTTACTGTGTCTTGAATATTTTGAGTGTCACTTAAAATAGATTGAGTTGTTGAATCTAAATTAATTACTTGTGACAAAATTTCATAATTAGTATTATTTGAATCAACAACTATTCCCTCAATAAAAGACACTGAATTAGTTAAATCATCAAGACTATTATTTAGATCTAAACTATAATTTTCAAGAACATTTAATTTATCACAAACATCCCCTGATCCTGGAGAACTACAATTTAATTCACTTAAAACACTTTGTAAATTTCCATCAATTAATTCTTGTCCCCCTTTTAAAACAAACAATTCATTTTTAATTTCTTCAAAAGAAACACTACTTTCCAAATTAAAATCTGAAATTAATGAATAAACATTATTTAATTTATCACAAACACTTCCACTTGGACTAGATGTACAATCTAAATAAGTTAATATTTCTTGAGTTTGGGTTATAATTGATTGAGTGTCTGCATACACATTATTTACTTTATTCAAAATGATTTCATTAGTTGCATTAATATCTAAAACAATATCTAAAATATTATAAGAATTTCCATTAATATCTTGAACAATTAATTGTATATCATCAACTTTACCATCAATACTATTTGTAGTATTATTAATTCCAATTAATGTTGAATTCATATCCCACAAACTATTAGTCAATGAAGATAATTGGCCACAAATACCATTACTTGGCGCAATTGAACATGTATTAATTATATTATTAATATCATTCACTGTTGAAACAACATACGCTAAATTAGAATTAATATCATTAGTTGTTGATTGTAAAGTATTCAAAACTATGCTTGAATCATTAACAACATTATTAATGTCATTTGAATAATTTAATAAAGAATTCAAAGAATTATTCAAATCAATAATTTGTGAAGATGATGCCATTGTTGTTCTAATAATATTAATATTTGCATCCATTCCGTTTAACACAGAATCCATTTCATTAATCTTTGTTTGAGTATTGTTTACTATTAAATAAATCGAATTCACATTTCCATTAATATCTAAAACGAGTTCATAAATGTTATTAACTACTCCATTAATATCTTGGGTTATAAAGAAAATTTCATACAATAATGCATTTTGATCAGGGGTTAATCCTCCTCCACCAGCAACATTTTGTGTTGAAAATAATTTAGCCCCCATATATTCCGTGCCAGAAATTGTACACAATACCGTAGCTAAAAAACTTGATTGATTTGGTGCAGACCAAGTGTAATCATATTGTCCAGTACTAAACTTAGTCAATTCTTCTCCATTAACTACATTAGCTTTTGCGGTTAAATCTCTAATAAATATTGTAGGAGTATTATCACAATCCATAGCAACTCCACTAGATGATTTAATCAAACTGCTAATTTCAAAATTAATATCGGTATTAATGTTACTTGGAGCATCAACCAAAACTTCAGGATTATTCCCTATTGTTTCATTATTAACAAATACTCCTGCTAAATCTAAATATCCCCCAGCAGCACCCATATTCAAATCATATCCATTCTTAAAATCAATACTTGCGGTTGGATCTGAAATACTTCCTGGAGTAGTATTATCACCAATATTTAAGTTAATACAAAATGAATAACTTGAACCATCAACAGTAGTAACATCTTGAGTTAAATTACTCAAATATGTTTGATATTGCATATAATCATAAACATCTCCCATTGTAAAAGCGTCTTGCAAAGTAAATCCATTAGTTACGGTTAATTCTCCTCCATAATAATAAGTTGTAGTTATTTCTGACCCTGTCATATCCCTAGTGAAAGAAATACTTCCAGTACTATAATTTATGGTATAATCTGTTCCTTCAGCTAACTTACTTCCATTTTCAAACAAAGCAAAATATTGACATTGATTAATTGGATAATTGTCTAATTGTCCAACAGTATTAAAATTTGTGTGAATTTCATCACCATAACTTACTTTTGTAGGCAAAACATAATTTAACCCAGTCATTGCCAAAACATCCCCTTGTGAATTAGAAACAAATCCATTTGAATTCATTTGTTTTGTTTCAACAGTTAGTGAAGAAAATGTTTTTGATTCAGTACCAAAATTTTTTCCATATTTTTTAGTATATAATGTAAAAGGATTGTAAGAAGTAATCGTTTCACCAGTTTCAGATTTTTCAACTTTCCACACATTTATTAATTGTTCACCAATTGCTCCAAAAGCATCTGAAGTTTTAGAAACAATCAAGTCACCATAAATATCTAATAAAACAATATTAACATCTTCTAAATAATTTCCACTAGAATCAACAAAATATGGAGAATAACCAAAACTATCTTTTATGTAAGTTGTTCCATTCCAATCTCCACTCCAATCAAAACCATAATTTCTATTCCAATCACTATTAACTAATACAACATTTCGTCCCCCTTCAAATGCAACAACATCATTTTCATTAAAAGCCAAAATTGAATTATTAATTATTAAATCAGTATCTTCTGGCATTTCTTCAACCGTAACAATTGCTGCTCCATTTCCATGTTGATGATAAATTTGTAAATTATTTAATGCAGGCAAATTACATCCAGAAATTATTCCAATTCCTTGTGTAAAATTAGAATCAATTCTATTTAATTTCATGTCATCAACTTCAACAGCATTAGTGTAAAAGAATTGTCCTTTTCCTACTCTGTCAAAAATAGTCTTTTTAATAACAACATTTGAATTTGTGGCAGAATAATTTTCTCCAAGACCACAAGTTCCACGATATAATAACTTACCCCAAGTATTTCCCAAATCAGTAATGTATGAATCATAAAAACTAATTGATCCCCCATTTATATCCATTAATACATCGTCTAAATTATTAGAAGTAAATTTAATTGAACAACCTTCTTGAGGAATTCCATTATTTTGATCACCAAAATTAATACTTGCATTAGAATTAATAGTTAATTGAGGCATAATGCTTGAACTAAATGAAATTGCTTCACCTTTACTATCAATATAAACTTGGTTTCCATCTCCAACAACCATCTTAGATTTAATAGCATATGTTCCATCAGATGGTTTATCAATAATACAAACTCCCTTAGTAGCTTTACCAAATTCATAAATTTGTTCAAACGAAATTGGATTTACTAGAGTGCCTAAATTTGAATCACCAATAATCGTTAAAACATCTGTATCAAAATTATAATCCATTGGATAATCTAAAGCAAAATCATAAGTTGGATCAGGTGAACAAGGATCTCCCAAAGCCAAACTAATATCAATAGGGGCTAGAATACTCATAGTTTGAGCATAAGTTTGATAATTTGGATGAGAAATACTTAAATTAAAAGGATTTTTAGACAATCCGGTTTTATTATCATAATTATATATTTCTGAAGTAATTAATTGTTCAGGAATCGCACCAAGACTATTAGTATTAACATCAAAAATCATGTTTCCATTAACATCATTTAAAGTAACTATTGCTCCTTCAACCGCTCCACCTTCAGGATTATTAACTTTTAAATTGAAAGAATATTGTCTATTTATTTGTCCACTAAAATTTCCAGGCTCCCAAACTAAATTATCCCAGTCAAGAGAAGAATTAACAAAATTCGCAATACCTGAATAATCCAAAATATGAATATCCATATTACTTTCACTAACATCTAAATTATTCAAAGTAACATTAGTATCGTTTGCTAAACACACCGCACTATAATCTACTTTTCTTAAAATAACATTATTAACATTGTTTGTATTTCCAATAGTGCAAAAAGCAACTCCAATATCAGTAAAAACAACATCATCTAAATTTAATCCATCTGCATTTCTAAAAGCAAAATACCAAATGTTTTCAATAGAACTTCTTTTCATAGTAACATTACCAGAACTATTAAACATCCAAGGAGAAGACTCATTTTTATCCAACTTGTGAATAATCATTGAATCATAAACTTCTAAATTTGATTCTTCTAAACAATATAATTGTCCTTGGTCAAGTTCATTAGCATCTGTTCCTGAAAAAGATAAAGTTGAACCAGAATAAGGATTACTTGCTCCACTTAATAATCCTGAAATAAAATTCGCATTAGCTTTTAACACAACTTGTTTTCCAAAGTTAATCGCTTCACCATTAGTTTTTAAGTAAGTTAAATTCAAATCAGACTCAATATTTCCTATCTCAAGCCGACTAATAATTGCATAAGAACCTGCTGCTGGTTTTTGAACAGCACAATTTCCTCTAACCGCCCTACCAAATTCATAAATTTTTTCAAACAAAATTGGATTATTTACATCATATCCCATCGCTGTATATCCATCAGTACCATCACTTCCCCAAATAGTTAAAGTATCAGTATCCACATTATAATCCATTGGATAATTTATAGCATAAGCATAACTTCCATCCGGGTCACATTCTGTTGATAAACTAAACGATAAATTTGTCTTAGAAGACACAATAAGTTGTCCTGAATAAGGAACATATAAATTTTTAGACAAACTTAACGAATGAGGACCATATTCTTTTACTCCATCACTATTATAATCTCTATAAGTAATTATTTTTTGCCCAATTAATCCATCAACATTTGTATCTAAAGAAAATAAAGTCCCAAAATTATCTCTAACGGTTACAGTAGTATCTTGCAAAGGAAACCCACCAGAACCATTGATTAATAAATCAAGAGAATAATTTTCATAAAATATTCCATTAGTATCACCAACCCAAGTAAAACTTGGTGAAGAATACCCAATATTTTGAGTACCACCATTATTATTAGTTGTAGAATATCCTCTGCCCGAACTAAAATTAATATTCTTTGAATTACTTTCTTTAATATAAGCCCCATTCAAAACAATATCAACATATGACATAAAACTAGTATTATCAGCAGTAGTCATGAACGCATCTTCTCCAACATTTTCTTGTAAAGAATTTACATACGCTAAATAATCATAGATTTTATTTATTCCAACATTTTCATCAATTATAAGTTTTTTTAACATAACATTCATGTCAAAAGCAGAATAATTACTAACAGTGATTTCATTAGAATCTGTAATAAAATTATCAGAGTTTAATAAAACATTTTCTGAAATAAATGTTCCTGTAACATTTTTTGGAACTTTAAATGTATTATATCCATATTCTTTAACAACTAAATTATGTGAAGCACAAGAATTAGAATCAATTTGATAAACTGCATACCCTTCAACAATCCCATTTATATCAGTAGTTAAAGATTCAACAGACATTCTATTTAAATCATAAGTTGTGTTTTCCTCACAATTAAAAGTAAAATGAGCAACTTCCGCATTACTTACTGGAGTTGCCCCTGATAATACAGTATATTTAATTCTAGAAGCAAAATATTGATTCCCTCCACTACTCCATAAAGCAATTTCATTATCTTCAAAAAAGGCATTATTTTGTAAAATTGGTTTTGAAGGAAGTATTTGGTTAGATGCAACTAAATCTGCCCCATCAATAATAATTATTAAATTATTAAAAGCGTAAGTAATTTTGTTAGAAGTTGAAACAAAACTAGATTTAGAATTATCCCAAACCCATGAAGGATTTTCTGACTCTAAATATTTTATATAATCATAAACTTCATTCCAAGTA
>CAZKAC010000038.1:0-3644 GCA_964550725.1 uncultured archaeon | reverse complement strand
GTTGAAAGATTAAGTTTTGCAAGTAAAACAGTAGAACCAATTACACAAGTTGTGAGATTTGCTAGTGGCGGAAGAGGTGCGGGTTATGGTGCTTTGATTGGTGCGGTTGCAGGTGCACTAATTATGGGTTTCGCAGGATCAATTGATTGTGCCGATACTCACAATATAGTAGAATTTACTGATTTTGTTACATTCTTACAGGGAGACCAAATAGAAATTTATAATATGAACACAAAGAAAAATGAAACTAAAACAATTCCGAGTGATGGTGATGCGGGAGCATTAGATATTACAATGGGAAATACTAGTGGTAGCATATCAGCAGAGTGGGATTTTAGAAATGCTGATTATTCAACTGAAGAAAATGTTGCATTAACTTTCAAAAACAATGGAATGAATGAAGCACAGGCAAAATATGGTTTATTAACAATACAGGCGATAGAACACATACACGGAGATTATACTCATTCAAATATAGATAATGAGTTTGATGTTGTTTGTAGGAACTCAAATTTTTCAAATTATTGGATTGGAGCAAAAGAAGATGAAGGTTTGTGTTCAGGAATTACTAAAAGAACTTATTCACAACAATATCACATAAGAGTTACAAGTGGCGAACCACAAGATAATGCACCATATTTAAGAAAATCAAGTAGTTGTTATATGGGAACTTTATCCGGTTCAACTGGAAGGGACGCTGTTCCAAGAATAAAACTTAATTGGGATTGGGATTTTATAGAATATGATTCTTGTGATTACGCAAACCCAGATTATATTTATTGCGATGCTACTCAATTTGGAATTGCATTAACAAAAAGATTGGCAATATTAAAAGACTTTTTAGAACAAAACCCTAGTCTTGATTGTCCTCCAAATAGAACTATTGCAAATATTGAAGATGATTTGGCAAGGTATGATACAGGGATTAGTTTGGTTGGGGAAGGATTTATTGGAGTGAGTAGTATTGATGTTCTTGTAAATCATGAAGAAGATTTCACAACAGTCAATATTCACGTAGATAATAAAACTGGTTCAGCGTTAGAAACAAATATGACTTTTTCTGTTAAAGGTGAAGGCGAAGGAATGAGTGAAACAATTACAGAAACTTTCCCTGTTGGAGAAAATATTTATAATATTGAAATAGACACGCCTGAATGGAGTGGAGTTTATATGGCAACTGCAACTTTTAGTGGACCAAAAGGAAATAGAAGAGCAATAACAAAAGCATTTTTGAATGTTGGTGAGAACCAAGATTGTTGGGCTAAAACATCAACAGAAGCATTAGCTGGATTACCTTCATTATATTATTATGTAAGCCAAGCAGATAACATAAATTATACTAATGATGTGCAATCTGAAACTGATTTGTTAAATTTAATTGTTTTTAGAGCACATTTAATCAAAGATAATTATAGTAATAGTTTCTTTAATGATTTTAAGAGATATTATACAACAACCCCTTTACAATACCCAACTAATCGAAGTCAACAAAAAGTTTTAGAAAATTTTGATAATTTTAAAATAAACAAAAAATATACTAATGAAAGTGAAATTAATGCTGGATTGTATTATGTTTGGTTAAATGTTGGAATGGGAGAAGATTTACAAATTTTTAATGAAAACACAAACACTGATATGGAAGCACAATTATTATTAATTAAAAATCCATCAACTATGTTTCCATTATATAATATCCCATTCAATGGAGCAATTGGATTTGATAGTGGGCGAGAAAATTATGGAGCAAGTTTTGAAAATGAAGATGAAGAAATTATTTTAAATAATACTACTTTAATAAACGCTAGAACATTTAGTTCACCAATAGATAATGGATATGTTAAATTAACTACTAAAAGAAATGAAAATATACAATCATTAACTTCAGGGTTATCTACAAAAGGACAATTAATGTCTATTAGTTCAAATGGATCTAATGCGGTGCTTAATTTTACTCCAAGTTATGCTACTCCAGTAATGGCTAAAAATGTTGGTTCTTTGGGAACGGATGAATTGTTTGCTTATCAATTAGAAGTTCAGGGAATTCCCCAAAATACTGGTGGAAATATGAATTATTGGACAGGTGCAGCGTTTAGTTATGATTTTTATGGAGCATTAGCTGCAGAAACATTTTATGACACTGCAGATTATCAACTAGATGATGGGACTGGAATTACAGCTCCAGGAGTAACATATGGTTTTAATTGGAAAGATATTGTTTATGATTCGAGTCTTTATTTAAAAACAATATTTTATACTCCTATGAATAAAAGCTCTTTGTTAAAAATTGATAATGGTGGTAGTAAATTATGGACTCCAAATCAAGGTTTTGGAGCAAGTGCTCAACTAAATGGAATTTTTGGAATGAATTATAATGATGCAACAGCAGCAAGTTCAATCAATACGGTACAAGAATTACTTGATTTAGTTGAAGATGGTAAAGTTTGCATTACTAATGATGGTTCAAGTATGAAATTTTGGTGGAATCCAAAAGTTATTGCAACAACTCCAGGAAGCACAGGGCAAAGTTTAGAAGGTTCAGAAGCGAGTCTGATTAGAAATTAAAAAATAAATCTTATTAATAAAAAAAATATTAATTACCCCTCTCCCCCCACCTTCCTTATTTTTTTGATTAAACAAAATATCAAATTTAATTTATTAAATCAAATTAAACAAAATACTAAGTTAATTAAATCATTTAATCTTAAGATACAAATAAGGATTCATAACCATGTGATATGTATACACTATTCCAGTCAACAGTACTAAAAAAACAAATAACATAAAAAATGTTGAATCTTGAGCCAAAAATGCTGAAATTGTTTTAATAATTGTCACAAAAAAGGGCACTATTGAAAGAAAAAACACTTGTTTTTTATGTTGTATTGAAAGATTAATGGTTTCTTTTATTGAAAATAAAGTATTCTTTTTTCCAAGAATTACCACAGGATAGAGGAAATAAAATAACATTATAAACAAATAACCAATCACAAAAAAAATAAAAAAATCTATAATCATCCAAAGCCCTTGATTTAAAGACACCAATAAAGATAATGGAAAAATAATTATCGAAAGAAAAATTAAAGGGATTGTTGATGAAAAAAACATTGTTGAAAAATATTTTTTTGAGTTTTTTATTGCCTCAAAAATAGAAATTTTTGTTTTTGAATTTACTTGATTTATAAGCGTAGGATATAGTGAATTTACAAAAATATCTAACACATAAATACAAACATTATAAATTAATAAAAAAAATAAAAAGAATAAAATTTCTCCAATTCTTTCAATATAAATAAAATATGACGGCGAATGAGTTATTTCTAAAACTTCTAAAAATAATTGAGTTTGAAAATAAATCGCCACTCCATAAAGAATCGCGATAATTATTTTTGGAATAAACAATTTAGGTTCATTTAACAATAACAATAACGATTCTTTAAATATTATTAAAACGTTTGAAGATTTCTCAACCATCTTTTTATTTCCCATAAAATAAAACACATAAAAAATATATTCTTTTTACTTATTAATTATAACTCAAAAACCATATAAAACAAAAATAAACTAAAAAAAAATAAACAAAAAAACATATAAAACAAACAAAAAACAAAACAAAAACATATAAAACAAACAAAAAACAAAACAAA
>CAZKAC010000037.1:0-8402 GCA_964550725.1 uncultured archaeon | reverse complement strand
AATTAAAAAAAGATAAAGATGCCGTTGAAAAATTCGCTAAAACTCTTATTGATGTAAGATATGAAGATCTTGTTGATTTAAAAGAAAATTTTGAAGAATTAAAATTCTCTCTTGAAATTGATGCAAAAAAAGCAAAAAATTTATTAATAAAAATAGATGATATTGCAGTTGAATTAAAAGCAGGATTGAAAGAATTTAACGCAAGACAACTTGATAACACAGTACATTTCCAAATTGATAAAAAAGGAGACTTAATAAAAGCAAGAAAAGCTCTTGTAAAATTATTAAAATCTAAAGCACACGGAGTTAAAGGAATTGAAAAAACATTAGTTGTTCAAGAAGACAAAGAATATCTAATAAAAACATCAGGAAGCAATCTTAAAATGGTAATGAAACTTGAGGAAGTTGATCCCGCAAGAGTATTCACAAACGATATAATGGAAGTTTCAAGTATTTTAGGAATTGAAGCAGGAAGATCAATGATAATACACGAATTAAAAAAAGTTTTAGATGATAATGGAATCAGTGTTGATGTTAGACATATAATGATTTTAGCTGATTTAATGACATTTTCTGGAGACATAAAAGGAATTGTTAGAACAGGAATCACTAAAGGAAAAGCTTCTCCATTTGCCAGAGCATCATTTGAAGAAACAACAAAACACTTACTTGACGCCGCATTCAAAGGAGAAATTGAAACTCTTACAGGAGTTGTTGAAAACATAATTGTGGGACAACCTGTAAAAGTTGGAACAGGAGTTATTGAATTATTAGTTAAATAATTAGTATTTATGCAGAGCAAAGATACTCATTAAAACATAGGTTAAACATAAATTGAATTTTTAGTTAAATAAAAATTCAATTAACCTACGGATAATATTTATAAACATTCTCTAACGAGATTTGTTTATTAAAGCTGAATCGTTTTAACGAAACAGAACCTTGAGAAGTTCCGAATGGAGCGGAGTAGGGTCAAACTAGTTTTGATTTTACTCAAAAATAATAAAAAATCCACTATTGGTGAGGGTGGAAAAAAAGAAGTGAATATTATGGTAGTAGATACAAACAAGGAAATAAGACGTGCAGTTGACACTGGAAAAGTTAGTTTTGGTTATAAAACTTGCCAAAAAAATCTTTCAAAAGGCGAAGGAGAATTAATTATAGTTAGCAATAACATGCCATTAAACGAGAAAGAAAAACTTGAACAATTGGCAAAAACAGAAAACAAAAAGTTTTTTGTTTATCAAGATTCAGGGTTAACCCTTGGAAGCATATGTGGTAAACCATTCGTGGTATCTGCAATGATAATTCTTGACAAAGGAAAGAGTAAAATACTCGAAATAGAATAAATGTCAAGGTTAATAAAATAAATGATAATAACAAGTAGTGATGAAAATTGAAACTTACAATGGATGAAATCCATTTAATGAATGCACTTATCCAAGTAACGAATGTAAGTGCAAAAGATTGCATTGTTAACGATGACCTTGTAACTTTCCTAGTGAAAGAAGAAGATGTCGGAAAAGCAATTGGTAAGAAAGCTATAAATGTTAATAAATTGCAAGATAAACTCAAAAGAAGAATTGAAATAATTGGTTGGCAAAAAGAACCAGAAAAAATTATTTCAAAAACTCTTGAAATTGAGTTTAAAAATGCAAAAAATGATGGAAACAAGCTTATAATAAGCATGGATTCTATTAATAAAAGAAAAGCTATGACAAGTGGAGCAAAAATAAAAAGAATAAGAAAATTAATTAAAAGAAATTTTGATAAAGAATTAATATTAATATGAAGTGATTTAAATGGGATATGGAGAATTTGCAGCATTAAGCCTTGAAAAAAAGAGGAAAAAATGGAAAAGAAAAGACGTTCGTGAAACAAAAAAAGCGAAAGCAAGAAATCAAAGAAGTGATGATTTGTTAGAAGGATCACCCCAAGGAAAAGGAATTGTAATTGAAAAAAGAGGAGTTACAGCAAAACAGCCAAATTCAGGAATAAGAAAATGTGTAAGAGTTCAATTAATTAAAAATGGAAAACAATTAACCGCATTAGCACCAAAAGATGGAGCAATAAAATTTATTGATGAACATGATGAAGTAATCGTTTCAGGAATTGGAGGAGCACAAGGCGGCCCAATGGGAGACTTGTGGGGTGTGAAATACATGGTTACACATGTAAATGGACAAAGTCTTGAAATGCTTAGAAGTGGAAAAAAGGAGAAAAGTAAAAGATAAATCTAAAAAATATTGATGGTGAGTTTATGGTTGAAAAAGAAATAAAAAAACAAGAAGAAAAAGAAATTAATACTAAAAAAGAAACAGAAAAAACAACTATTGAAAAACCAGTAAATTCCACTAAACCTGAAGTTAAACCACGTACTTTTAAAAAAGATTTTTCTGATAGAAGACCACGAAATGATTTTAGAGACAGACGAGATTTTGGAAATAGAGAAGAAAGAAATGTTGAAATTGATTTGAATAAATTTCGTCCAAAAAGAAAGGATAATTTTCCTGGAAAAAAAGTTTTTGGAAAATGGAATACACAAGAAGTAGTAGTTACTGATTTAAGTTTAGCTAAATATATTAACCTTGAAACTGTTTTAACTCCACATTCATCAGGTAGAAAAACAAGGGGACGATTTGAAAAAGCAAATCTTAATGTTGTTGAAAGATTAATTAACAAAATGATGAGATCAGGTCAAGGAAAAAGAAAAATGAGTGGAAAATTCATAAGAGGCCGAGGAAGTTGTGGAAAAAAATTACAAGCAATGCAAATTGTTGAAAGAGCTTTTGAGATAGTTGAAAAGAAAACTGGAGAAAATCCAGTACAAGTTTTAGTAAAAGCTATTGAAACTTCTGCACCAAGAGAAGACATTACTAGAGTAAAAAAAGGAGGAGTTGCTTATTCTTTAGCAGTAGACATAGCTCCATTAAATAGACTTGATGAAGCTTTGAAAAACCTTGCATTAGCAGGATTTGCAAACTCATTTAATAAAAATGTTAGCGCAGAAGATGCACTTGCAGAAGAATTAATAACCGCTGCAAAAAATGATTCAAAAAGTGCAGCTGTAAAAAGAAGAGATGAGGTGGAAAGAGTAGCAAAAGCATCAAGATAAATGATGTAAAATTTTTAAGCAAAAAATAATTGCTTTTAAAAAAATAATTAATAAAAAAAATAACAACTGCTACATAATAATTAATTTTAAATAAAAATAGGTGATTTGATTTGGGAAGAACGGAAGAAATGGTTGCACTTGTTGAAAAATTAATGAGCACACAAGAAAATATAAGAAATATTGGTACAGTGGCACATATTGATCACGGAAAAACTACTTTATCAGATTCACTTATCGCAAACGCTGGACTAATTAATGCTGATTTATCCGGAGAAGTACAAATGATGGATTATGAAGATCAAGAACAAGACAGAGGAATAACAATAAATTCAGCAAATATTTCACTTGTTTTCCCATGGGAAGGAAAAGAACACTTAATTAATTTAATTGATACTCCAGGACACGTTGATTTTACTGGTGAAGTTATTAGAGCTATGAGAGCAGTTGATGGAGTAATACTAGTTGTAGATGCAGTTGAAGGAGTAATGCCTCAAACAGAAACAGTTATTAGACAATCATTAAAAGAACAAGTTAAACCAGTTTTATTTATTAATAAAGTTGATAGAATTATTTCAGAATTAAATGCAACTCCTGAACAAATGCAAGAAAAATTTGTAAAAGTTATTGCAAATGTAAATACTCTTATTGAAAGAAACGCACCTGACCAATTTAAAGAAGAATGGAAAGTTTCTATTGAAAAAGGAACTGTTGCTTTTGGTTCAGCAATGAAAAAATGGGCAGTTTCAGCACCATATATGCAAAAATCAGGAATTAATTTTAAACAAATTTATGAAATGATGTCAAACGGACAACAAGACGAATTAGCAAAAAAAAGTCCAGTTGCCGAAGTTGTTTTACAAATGGTTGTAGACCATTTACCAAGTCCAGTACAAGCACAAAAATATAGAATTAATAAAATTTGGGCAGGAGACAACAATACTGAAATTGGAAAAACAATGACTGCTTGTGACGCAAAAGGAAAACTAGGAATGGTTATTACAGATGTTAGTGTTGACCCTCACGCAGGAGATGTTGCTACGGGAAGAATTTATTCAGGAACCGTAAAACCAGGAGATATTGTAAAACTTATTTCTACAGGAAAAGATATTAAAATTCAAAAAGTTGGAGTTTATATGAGCCATGATTTTTTAACTGTTTCAAAAGCAGAAGCAGGAAACATTGCAGCATTAGTAGGAATAAAAGATATTTATGCAGGAGAAACTGTATCAACACTAGAAATGAAACCATTTGAAAGTTTTATGTCAAGTGTTGAACCAGTAATGACTATTTCAATAGAAGCAAAAAATCCAAAAGATTTACCAAAACTAATTGAAGTTTTGAAAAAACTTTCAAAAGAAGATCCTAATCTAAGAGCAACAATAAACCAAGAAACTGGAGAACACTTGCTTTCAGGAATGGGAGAACTTCACTTAGAAGTTAATGTTTATAGAATAACTAATGCAAACAAATTAGATGTTCAAACTTCACCACCAATAGTTGTTTATCACGAAGCAGTAAATGGTGAAAGTGATGTATTAGAAGCAAAAAGTCCAAATAGACACAATAAATTCAAAATGAAAGTAAGTTTAATTGATTATGAAATGTATGAAAAATTATTAAATTCAGGATTTAAAGGAAAAGTAAAACCAAAACATACTGAATCAATTGAACGATTAAAAGCACTGGGATATGATACTGATACTTCAAAGAAAATCTGGGCAGTGTATAATGGAAATGTTTTAATCGATAGAACAAGAGGAATACAAGCATTGCATGAAATTAGAGAATTAGTAATACAAGGATTTGTAGATGCAATGGATAAAGGACCTTTAGCTGGAGAAAAATGCCAAGGAGTAATGGTTGAATTAGACGATGCACTATTACACGAAGATGCAATCCACAGAGGACCAGCACAAGTATTACCCGCAGTAACAAGAGGAATTTACGCATGTATGTTAAAAGCAGGAACAACAATTTATGAACCAAAACAAATACTAACAATTACTGTACCAGAAGATCAAATGGGATCAGCATCAAGAGAATTAGGTTCACGAAGAGTTCAAATAACTGAAATGAGACAAGAAGGAGACTCATCAATCATAATTGGAAAAGCTCCAGTAAAAGAATTAATTGGATTTTCAAGTGCTATGAGAGGAGCAACTCAAGGAAGAGCTCAATGGACTGCAGAATATTGTGGATATGAACCATTACCAAAAGAATTACAAGCAAACATAGTTAAGGAAGTAAGAAAAAGAAAAGGAATGCCTGAAGAAGTAAAATCATGGTCTTTCTTCCTTGAATAAAAAAAAAAATTATGACAATAAAAAATAATTATTTAAATTGTCCATAAATTATTTGAAAATGCTTATAGAAACCTTTTAAAAGGCTTCTTTAGGAAATAAGTATATGCGCGTCTGGTGAAGCGTATTAAAATGCAACAATAATAAATAAAATTTGGAGGAATGTAAAATGGCAGAAAAAGGACTAGTAAATGTAGTTTTCATTGGTCACGTTGACCACGGTAAATCTACTCTTGTTGGTAGATTATTATATGATGGAGGAGCTCTATCAGAACAAGAATATAGAAAACTCGAAGAAATTGCAAAAGAAAAAGGAAAGGGAACATTCGCATTTGCTTATGCAATGGATAACCTTAAAGAAGAAAGAGAAAGAGGAGTAACAATTGATGTTGCTTACAAAAAATTTGATGGTAAAAGAAACCAGTTCACAATTATCGATGCACCTGGCCACAGGGACTTCGTAAAAAACATGATTACTGGTACTTCACAAGCAGATGTTGCAGTTTTAGTAATAGCTGCTAAAGAAGGTGTTCAGCCACAAACAAAAGAACACGCATTCCTTGCCCAAGTAATGGGAATAAAAAATATTGTTGTTGCACTAAACAAAATGGATGAAATAAATTATGAAGAAGCAAAATTCAAAACACTTAGTGAAGATGTAAAAAAATTATTAATGGGTGTTGGATATAAAGAAGATAAAATAAAAATCGTTCCAGTATCTGCTTGGAAAGGAGACAATGTTGTTAACAAGACAGATAACTTGAAATACGCACCAAAAACTCTTTTAGAAACTCTTGATGAAATGGAAGCCCCAGTGCCTCCAACAGACAAACCATTAAGAATTCCTTTGCAAGATGTTTACAACATTAAAGGTGTTGGAGCAATCCCAGTAGGAAGAGTTGAAACAGGAACACTAAAATCAGGAACACAAGTAATTGTAATGCCTTCAGGAAAAACTGGTGAAGTAAAAGACATGGAAGAACACCACGAAAAATTAACTGAAGCAAGACCAGGAAACAATATTGGTTTTAGTATCAGAGGATTAAGTAAAGACGATATGAAAAGAGGAGATGTTGTTGGACCAGTAACAAACCCACCAACTGTTGCAAAATCATTCACTGCACAGATTGTTGTTTTAAACCACCCAACAGCAATACCAGTAAACTACACTCCAGTATTCCACTTGCACACAGCACAAATTTCAATGACACTTGCTGAACTGCAAAAGAAATTGGATCCAAAAACAGGAAATGTTTTGGAAGAAAATCCAAAATTCTTAAAAACAGGAGACGCAGCAATTGTAAAAATTGTTCCAACAAAACCAATATGTGTTGAAAAATACGCAGACTTCCCACAACTTGGAAGATTTGCAATTAGAGACATGGGACAAACAGTAGCAGCAGGAATAGTACTCGATGTAGAAAAGAAAGAATAAATAAAAACGCATTCAACAAGTTGAATGCAAACAAATAATATCAATGGGAAGGGGAGATTTTTTCCCTTTCCTTTTATGATTATGCTAATTTAGTGAAAAAAAAACACTAATAATAGCGTGAAATTAAAAAGTAGGTGAGGAAAAAAAATGCAAACAGCAAGAATAAAATTAACAAGCACTAACTATACAATGTTAGAAGAAATATGTGATAAAATATTAGAAGTTGTAGAAAGAACAGGTGCAAAACACTCAGGAAAAATACCTTTACCTACAAAAAAACTAATTGTACCAACAAGAAAAGGACCTTGTGGTGGTGGAACCGAATCTTATGAAAGATGGCAAATGAGAGTCCACAAAAGAATACTCGACATTCAAGCGGACGAAAGAACACTAAAAAGAATAATGAGAGTTGAAGTCCCAGAAGATGTCCACATGGAATTAGAATTGAAGTAATGCCACTACAATTCCTTCGCAGATGAAATAATAATTTAAATCTGGTTAAATCTACAAAATGACAAGATTATATAAAAATTAAACAAAAACAATACACTTAAAAAATTATAAAAATAATCCAAAATTAAATAATAAGGAAAAGTTATTATATCCAAATACTCTTTATATAATTGACTATGAATTGGCTTATTAAAAAAATTGATTCAATTAGAAAAACAAAAAACTTTGAATTAAAAAAAGCTCAAGCTACAATAGAATATTTAATTTTAGTAGCTATTGTTTTAACAATACCTTTAACAATAATAGGTGTTTTTGGAGGAGCATTTACTTTAGAAGGAGATGTTTCTGCAATGCAAAATAAAAATTCTTGGACACTTGGAACACTTGCATTAACCGATGCTATTGTTGATGAAACAGGTGATGCTTTTTTTGCATTAAAAAATAATTCATCTAACAAAATGTCTTTTTTAGGATACACTATTAATGAAAATACAACTTTTATAACAACCCCTCCTGAATTTGCTCCTGGTGAAACAAAAACTATATTTATTCCAAAAATAGGTGAATGTGAGGGAACTTGTTCTTACAAAAAAGTATTTTTCCATTATAATATTGGAGACTATGATGAAGTTTATGATTCAGGAGGATTTGATTTAATCCCAGGAAAAATGGAAAATGTTACTCCAGAAAAACTTTATTTTGAAGGATCTGAAAATGCATTAATTTGCATATCTAACGAAAACATTATTGCGTGTGATGATACTGGTTCAGCAGGTTTAGAAAATTATGTCCCATACAATGAAGCCACTAGCGATGTTAATTTAGGAGAAAATAAATTATTTACAAATAAAATTGGAATAGGAACCACTACACCAGAAGCAGATTTACACATACATTCATCAGATAACCCAGAAATTAGACTAACTAAAGGAACAGATCAAGGTTTTTTAAGATTTCTTTCTTGGGATACAGCAAATGTTAATTGGATACAATCAGGAACTAGTGCTACTAGTGGTTCTTCAAGAGATTTAGCAATAGGGAGTGTTTATGGACAAAATGAATGGATGCGAATAAAAGCTGATGGTAAAGTAGGTATTGG
>CAZKAC010000036.1:0-18993 GCA_964550725.1 uncultured archaeon | reverse complement strand
CATAATAGCTATAATATAGCTATTAGTAATATTTAAACCTATCTAAACGCCAAAATAAGCAACAATATAAGAAAAATTACAAATCAGTTAGCAAATACGTTAAATTTTTTTGTTCTATTCATAATAAGTTTTTTTTGTATTTTTTTTATGCGAGTGGGTTTTAATTTAAAATTAGTTTTTTTTTTTGTTTAATCTTTATAATGCTCCTAAAACCATCGCTCCTACTATTTCAACAGCTATTGAAAAAATAATATAACTTGCGACCATTATGAATGGAGCAAATTTTAATCCGTCTCTTATTTTTCCTCCTGAGATTGTACCCATAAATATTCCAGCTAATACTGAATTTATTGTTAATACTCCATAAGCTAGAGTTTGCATAAATTCAGGTTCAATGGTTATTGCGCCTCCTGCTAAACCAATTGCGGCTCCTGCTGAATCACTTGTTGCACCAGTCATAGTGGTTGTTTGTGTTTGTATGCTTATTAGAACATTTAGAAATTGTACACTAACACTCCATAGGATTGGGGAAGCAATTATTATTACAAATAATACAAAAATCATATACATTTTTGTAGATGTAATAAGTTCATTTCTTAATTGTTGGGTTTGTTTTATATCTTTTGCACTAGTTTCAATTAATTGTGCTAAATGGCCTCCTGATCTTATTGCTTGTGAGAAAAAATTAGCTGTTTCATGTAAAGTTTTTGAGTCAATTCTATTTGCGATTTCTCTTAAGGCATTTGGGAATGATGAAATTCCTAGGCTTTTTTGAGTTGCTATTTTTATTTCTTCACTTAATGGTCCAAATTCTGGTCTTACTGCTGATCTAAATGCACTAAAGGGGGT
The DNA here is from genome assembly GCA_964550725.1 of uncultured archaeon. Taxonomy (GTDB): domain Archaea; phylum Iainarchaeota; class Iainarchaeia; order Iainarchaeales; family JAAZKV01; genus CAZKAC01. Next base: position 18,144 of record CAZKAC010000036.1, on the reverse strand, counting down.
CATTCCACTTTTTAGATTACTTGAAACTAAAAATAAAAAATCTGGTAAAATTGATTCTACCATTCGTCTTCTACCATCAATAACATATGATATGTGTAAATAAAACACAATCATTGTTGATGTAAAAAATATTATTCCAAAAAGAATCATTAAAATATTATTAGTGGTTGAGTCAAAATACAATTCTAATTCAAAAAATATGTTTAATAATGGAAATATGCTGTAGGGGATTAATACTCCAATTAATCCTATAAAGAATGATGCGATTAATCTTTTTCCAATCCATATGCGTTCATTATCTTTTGAACCGGCATATTTTAACCATTTTTTTATATGGTCATCAATTATTTTTTGAGGTAGCATTGCAGAAATTGCAAGTGAAAAATTATCAATAGTTCTCATTTAATCACCCTTGGTACGCGTGTTCTCAAAAATGTAATCATTCCTGCTTGTACTAGAATTGATAGTAATATTATTGTGATTATTATTTCTTTACCAATTCCTGATCCACCGATTGTTGAAAGAATTGTTAAAAAGGTAACTCCTAATGAGGGCATTGCTGCAGCAACAATAAGATAAATTAAAATCCATAAATTTAATTCAGCAGAATAATTTTTTATAGTTGTCATTTGGTAATCTATTAAAGTATCTATTTGTACATTTATTGCCCCAACAATAGAACCTCCGCTTTTCATTGTTGTTAAAATTTGCCATACTGTTTTTTTTAAGTATTCTGATTCAGTTCTAAAAGCAAGTTTTTCTAATGCTTGGGTTTCGCTCAGTCCAGAATTAATATCTTTTATTACTATTTCCAATTCTTTAGAAACTTGACCAAAGCCACTTTTTGAAACAGTATTTATTGTTTCAAATAAACTCATTCCTGAACTTAGTTGAAGTAACATACTTCTTAATGCAAATAATAATTGTTGATCTACAAATAAAGCAATTTGGTGTACTGCTATGCTTGGATAAAATAAATGGTATGTTAACATTAATATGAATCCCATTATTCCAAATCCTATCATTACCCAAATTGTAAGTTCGCTTATATATTTTGTGATAACTACTCCAAAAACTAATCCAATCATTGAAAATATTATTGAATAGACTATTGCGGACATTAATGCAGCTAGACAGTATCTTTCAACATCAATATTGATTTCAGCTCTTTCAAGATCATATTTTAATGAAAATACAAGTTTGGAAAGAATTCTTCCAATAGATAACCAACCATCTCCAAAACTTTTTGCTTTATTAATTGGAAAAAGCATTAGGGTAGGGTTTTTTTCACTCATAAAAATCAATTATATATTTTTTCTTTAAATTCTTCAATCGAAACATTTTTTCTTGCTAATGTTTTTACTTTTTCTGGATTAGAATAAAAGATTTTCATAACTAATCCAATATCGTCTAATGAAGTTATATTATTATTAGTCATCCAATTAAGAATCAATTCTCTATCTTTTAGTTCTTTTGTTACATCTTCTTCAGTTAAACCAGTGTGTAAGTTTAACAAAGTTAATAATTTAACAGGTTTTGATAATTTGTCCCATGAATCATTTCTTGGAGACCATTTGTATATTGTATTTATTTGTAATCCTTGTCCTGAAGATGTTTGTTCAATTTCTGAAATTTCGTAAGTTCTTCTTTTGTTAGTTTTTCTATCTCTGTATTGAACAATAATAATGTCTAGTAATTCTACTTGTAATGGGGGTATGTTCATTGGAGGTTCAACGAGTCTTCTTAAAACTTGATATCCTGAATTTGCGTGAATTGTTGAATAAATACTGTGTCCGGTTTCGATTGCTTCCATTAAAACTTCTGCTTCTTTATGTCGTCTTATTTCTCCAACAATTATTCGGTCTGGTCTCATTCTTAAAGAAGATTGCATTAGTTCAAGCATAGTTACCTCACCTAAGCCTTCTGGATTTGGAGAACGAGTAACTAATGAAACCCAATTCCACATTAAATATTTTGGTAAAATTATTTCACGTACATCTTCAATTGAAAGTATTCTGTGATATGGTGGAACCATTGCTAATAATGTATTTAATGCGGATGTTTTTCCAGAGGCTGTTCCTCCAGCAACAATAACATTCATTTCATATTGCATTGCGAGCCATAAAAACGCAGCCATTTCTGTCGTCATAGTATGTGCTTTTCCAATAAAATCAATTATTGTCCATGGTTTTCTTGCAAAACGTCTTATAGTTAATGTATTCCCTTCTGATGAAATTGGAAAGAGTGTTGCATTTACACGGTCTCCTGAAAGTAAGTGTGCATCTAGTATTGGTTTTAATGTAGTTATTTCTCTACCGATTTTTCTTCCAATTTGTGAAGAATAATTAATTATTCTTTCTTCACTATCCAAAAATACATTGGTTTTCATCCACCCATAAATTCGATGATACACTGTTAATGGAGTTTTTGCAGAATTTATGGCAACTTCTTCAAGCATATCGTCTGCCATAAAAAGTTCAATATCTCCAAGTCCATACAATTCATGCAATACTAGTCCACTTAATGGATTAATAATGTCTTCGGAAATATTTGGGAGATAACGCGATAAGTTTGTAGTAAGTTCTTTAAAAAATCTAACTTTTAATTTTTTAGATTTTCGAGGATCTAGAATTTCGTCTAATTCAATAGGCATAGTTTCAGCAACTTCATCTTTTACAATGTCTAAAAATTTTCTAGTGTATTTTCCTATTGTGGGGGTTCCTAAAGTATAGATTGGTCGAGGTTCTCCTTCAACTTCAACAATTGTTACTAATATTTTTACAAAATCTACTACCATTTCGTATTTATCAATAATAGTTCCTTTTGGTATGTCGCGTATGTTTGAAGGGACATCATTTTTAAAAATTACTGAAGGGCGTTTTCCAGGAGTAGTATAATATTTTAATTCAGTAATTTCATGTTCTTCAAATTTTCTAGAAATTAATTCAACAGAATCTGGATTTAATCCACAATATTCTGATAATTCATTTATGTTTGCACTTTTATAAGATGTTAATAAATCAAACATTTTGTCAATTGGAGTGTTAATATAACCCATAGTTTGGGGAGGTTCTTTTTTCACAGAATTTGAATTTTTATTAATCCATTTTGGGCCAATTATTTTTTGTTCATCGTTAAGAACATCTTCTTCAAGAGTAGTTTCATCAAGATCTCCTTCTAACCAATTAACTTGGGGAGAATTATTATCTGTTATGACTTTTTTCCCTATCTCAGAATTAATTTTTTTTGGACTTATTTCCATTCCTTTGGGTAAATTAATTATTTCTTCTTTAATATCGCTATTTAACCAATCATGATTAACTGGTTTATTTTCTTTTTGATATTCTTTTTTGTCATAAAAATCTTCAATATTTGGTTTTTCAATTTTTTCTTCATTCATCCAATTAATTTCATCAGAGTGTGGATTTAAATAATTTGTAGAATCAATTTTTGTAGAATCAATTTCGTCTATTTGATTGTTGATCAAGTTTGTTTTTTTGTTTGAGTTTGGTTCTTTATTTGATAATAAATTTTCATTTATTTGATTTTCATTTTTTTCATTAATAAAATTATTTGTTTTTTGTTGAGGTATAATATCTTTTTTATCCCAACCAAATTTGTTTGTTTGAATTGGAGATGATTCATTTTTTGTATTTATAAAATTTGTTCTGATGGAATCTTTTTCTGTGGCTGGTTTAATAAGATTTTTTTTATCAAGATTAAATTCTATTTTTTGGGGATTTATTGAAACTTTAGGGGTTATTTTTTTAACAGAATTATTCTCATAATTAGTTTTTGAATAATCTTTAATTGTGGATAAGTTGTTAGAGAAAGAAGTATTTGGTGATTCTGTGTTTTGAAAAGAATTGTTTAAATTTATTTTATTTTTTAAATTATTTTCATTTTCAAATTTAGCCATCATTCTTAATTGTTGTAAAGAATTTTTTTGAAAATCTAAGTTTTTTTTTGATATTTTGAGATTTTTTGAGTTTTCATTTTGAATTGGTGTATTTGATAATTCTTTTGATGAAATTTCCCATTTTGTTCCGGATTCTAATTCAGGATATTTTTGTAAATTTTCATAAATTTCCTTTTCTTTAATTAATGCATCTATGTTAGGTTTGAATGAAAAAATATTTTCTTCGCGATGAAGTCCGCGTGAGGTATTGTCTTTTTTTATTTTATCTTTTATAAAAAGTTTTTCATCGTTTTCATTAGAATTTAGTTTAATATTTCCAAATTCTTGATCTTTTATATTTGGTTCATTGTTTATATTTGGATTAGGATTATTTGAGTCTTTGGGCATAGTTATATCTAAATTTTTAGATGATATTTTTTTATTTGAGTCTTTAGTAATATTTTTTTTTAAATCATCCAAAAAACCCATAATTCTCACTTTGTTGTAGAATAGTACTGGTTTATTATAGTTCTTTCTTATTTAATAAACTTCCGAGTTTTGATTTTTTGTAAACATACTAAGGATTAAATATTTGAAAAACAATAATTTGGCATGGTGAATAATAATTTTGATGTACCATCTCCAAATTTTGAAGAATTACAAAAACTTTTATCAAATCAAAGAAAAATTTCTGAAGAAATTAATAAACAATTAGTTAAGTTTGAGGAGTTACAAGCGGTATTGTCGGAACAGTCAAAAATATCGAATGAAATTGACAAAACAATTTCAAAAGAAAGAGTTTTCCAAGCAATGATAAAAACATCTCCTGAAAAGATTAGGGGTGTTTTGATAACGCTAGTAAAGAAAATTATTGTTCAAAATAAGACTCCTATAATTGTTTTAACTACATTTAATTCTAAATCTATGAACAAATTATTAGTGGGTGCAGGAATAGACTTAGATAAAATTAAATTAATTGATTGTGTGACTAGAAATGTTCTTAATGCAAAAAATACTAAACAAATTCAATATGTTGATTCTTTAAGAAATTTAACTCAATTACAAATAAAAATAATTAAGTTATTTGAAAAAGATAAAAATTCAGTATTTGTTTTTGACTCATTAGATGTTTTAAGTCTTTATCATAAAAATGAAAGTATTTTTAAATTTGCACATGCGGCTACAAAAATTTTAAGACAAAGAAATTTAAGAGGATATTTTATTTTTACCGATTTGCAGTTAATAAAAAAATTAAGCCAATTTTTTGATAATATTATAGAAATTAAATAAATTTATTTTAAATAAATGTTTTAAAAATAGTATTTTGTAACGATAATTTTTTTGACTTAAGTATTATATACTTATAAGGGATTATTTTATTGATGGATGAAAAAATATTTGATGGTTATATTCCCCGAAAATTTATTTATTCTTTTTTTCTTTCAGTGGCAATTTTGATAATAATTGTGATAGTGATCTTTACTTCGTTTTCACAAAATTTGCAGATTGTGGGGGCAGAAGTTTTAGTTATTGGAACTAAAGGTGCAATTGTTATGAATTTAGAAAACATTTCACAACATCCTGTTAATAATGCAAGAGTAGTTATTGAGTTTGGATCAAGTAGTGTTGAAGAATATATTCCAAATCTTTTACCAGGGCAAGATTATAATTTTTATAAAGAACTTGATATTCCTGAAGATGGGTTGTATAAGGTTTCAATATTATCTCCAAATAATACTCCAATTAGAGTTAATTTTGAATTAAGTAGTTCAACGATTGATCCTGTTACTGCTGAAGTAATTCTTTCTAGAACCATGGTGTTGGGAGAGAAGTATGAAAATTTATCTGTTAAATTATGCAATGTTTCAACAAATAATCTTCCTGATGTTAAATGGGTTGAATCTTTTAGTAGCCAATATTTTTTAGAGGACGGGTTATCTCGTTCAGTTTCTCTTAATGAAGGGGCATGTAAAACTTTATATTTTACATTGACTCCAATAAAAGCAGGAACGACAAAAATAGATTTTAAATTAAATATTGGAGCTATGGAAAAATCACTCAGTCAAGAGCTTATAATTCTTGATGTTGATGAAGATTAGTTTTTAATTAGTTTTGATGTTATTATTAGAGTTGTTAAGTATGGTAAATGATGAATCAATTATTGAGATAATACAAAAAATGGTTCAAGAGGGAGAATCGCAAGAAAAAATTGTACAATCTTTAAAAGATCTTGGGGTTAATGAAGAACAAGCAAGAAAATTATTGCTTATTGCACAAGCAGATACATTTACTCTTTTAAAAAAAGAAATTAATGTTTTAGTAGAAAATTCTTTTAATCAACAAAAGAAAGAATTTGAAAAAATAATTCATAATGATATTATGCGTTTGGAAGATCAAGAAAAAGAACAAGTTAAAGAAATTGCACGTGATCAACTAAAAGAAGTTGAAGAAGAGATGCTTCAAAAAACAAAATCTTTTGAAGGAAGGGTTAATGAAATAATTGTTTCATCACAAAAAAGTGTAGGTATGGTTAAAACTGCTCTTGATTCAGTACAGGAGCGACTTGCTCAAACTGAATTAGATGTTGAACAAATAAAAGTTCATAAATTTAGAAAAGGATCAGTAATATTTTCTTATGCTATGTTATTGTTGGGGGCAATGTTACTAATTCTTTCAGTATATTTGATATTTGCTAGGTGGCCTCTTGATTCAAATCAAATGTTGATGATAATTGTATTGATGCTTGCTAGTGTAACATTAATGTTTGCATCTATTATTAGTTGATTTTTATTATATTAAAAAAATAATTAATATGCTTTGGCGATGCCTTTAAAACCTATTTGTAAGAAAAAATTGTTATGGATTGCTATTAGTATTTAAGTATTTTATGAATTTTATATGGTGATAATATGACAAATGAAGAAATTAAAGAAAGTCAAGAAATTGTTGAAAATGATGTTGATGTTGAAAATGATGTTGATGAAGTTATTTTGGGGAATGTTAAAGATGGTATTAAAGGGGAAGGAAAACTTCCATTTCCTAGTGCAACTATAACAAAACTTGTGCGAAAAAATATTTCACCAGGTAAACAAATAAAAGGAACTGTAAAAGATGAAATGAATCTTTGGGTTGCTAAATTAATTGAAAGAATTTCAAGAAAAATGAATTCTCAGCCATATACTTTTGTAAATTATGATATGCTAAAAGAAGCAATTGGTCCATATGAAAATATTCAGGGGATTAATGAAGATCGTGAAGAATTATTGAAAAAAATAAAAATAATAAAAGAAGAGTCTAATAAAATAATAAATTATATTGATGAAAGTAGTAAATTAAAAGTTGGTGCAATTTCAACTGATGAAGAAAAATTACCTTTTCCAAAAGCAACAATTACTAACAAACTAAGACAGGAACTTGAAGAAGGAAAAACAATTAAAGGGCCAGTTAAAAAAGGGCTTAATATTTGGCTTGGAAAAATAGTTGAAAGAGTTTCTAAAAAAATGGATACTTATCCATATGCATATATTGATAGGAGTATGTTTAAAGATTCAATTGAAACATATGAAGCTGTTGGTGAAATTGAACTTGAAAAAGAAAGAATCATTCAACAAATGGAATCAATGAAAACCGTTTGTGATATTCTAACAATGGAAGTAGAAAGAAAATTTAGAATTTAGGGATTATGGTTTTATTTTTCTGAATCTCTTTTTTTTTTAATTTATTTCTTAATTTTTTAAGTTTAATATTTTTCTAACTTTTTTTGCTACAGCACCATTTGGATTGTAGAAAAGAAAAGATTCAATTTGTCCAATATTTTTTGTTTTTGTTTTTTCAGAGGCTTTTTCAAAATCAATAATTATTGGAACAAATATTTTTTTTCCATTAGTAAATTTAGTTTTTACTAAAATATTTTTTCCAACTTGTAATTGATTATGGCTTATATTTATGGAATCAAGTGATAGTAATTGAGTATACAATTCTTTAATAAAAAAATATAATTCTTCACGAGAAATTTTTTCTTTTGAAAATTTTTCTTCTGAATTTTTTTTGTTTTCTGTTTCCTTTTTCCCCAAAACCCAATCTCGAAAACAAATTCCGTCAATATATTCCATCAAAATATAATTTTCTTTTTTATTTGCTTCAAACATTACTGGGCCGACACCAACAATATTCGCGAGTTTCAAAAATCTTCCTTCTCGCTCAGCCAGATTTTTTCGCGGACTTTTTTCCCTAACTTCTTTCAGAATAGCTTTTTTTCCGTTTTCAAGTGAAACAAGCCAAATGTAAGATGACCATCCTTTTGCGATTTGTCTGATTCTTTTGAAACGCATAATCTATTTGGTGTGGAATTAATTAAAGAACTTTTGCAGAGTATTTCGTTAATTGACTTATTGTTGATAATAGTTTTAAATGTAAAATTAATAAAGTTTTGGATGATTGTTACATTCGAAAAGAAAAAACCTCTTGATGAAGATTTACAGAACTTTATATTGACTAGAATAGATTTTAATGATAAAACAAAAGAAATCAATGGGTTTTGTATAATTCATCTTTATTTTTTTGAAGAAAAAGTGTATGAAATAATAAAGTTTGATACTGCTCATGGTTTTTGTCATGTTCACAGATATTATAAAGAAGATAATTGTCTAGAATCTTTTGGGTTAAAAAAAATTTGTCAAGAAAGTTTTAATGAGTTTAGGGATGATATAAAGAAAAATTGGAAAAAATATCTGAATTTATACAAAAATAGGTGGATAAGAAAGATTTATTAATTTTAAAGTTATATAACTTGTATGTTATGGTGGTGCTTTGAGTATTTTAAAAATTGAGATTGGAAAGGATATTGAGAAAGATTATTCTGAGCTTTTTTCAGGAAAGCCATTTTCACGAATAAATCAGTCAAAAAACACGCTTTATTTGGATTCTTACGAACAACTGACAAAACTTATTTCTGCAAAAAAAATGGATTTGCTTCTCTTTTTGATGGGTTTTCAAACACAAAAGAATCCCTTTTCCGTTTCACAAATAGCAAAGAAACTTAATCGGCATCAGGAAGCGGTGAGTAGAGATTTGACTTACTTAAAAAATCTTGAATTGGTTAAAGTTGAACAATCAAAACAAATGAGCTATGCTTTTCCGGTTTATTCTGAAATAGATATTAAAATAATTTAATTTCTTTTAAAGCCATTCCATAACCTTTAAATACCTTTTTTATAAGTCATTTCAATATAACAGGGCTATTTTTGCTGAAATAATGTTTTAAGGAGTTGATGATATATGGCTGAAAATAATGAACAAGCTCAATTAATGGGTGAGGGGACAAGAAGAACACGTGGGAGAGATGCCCAAAGATTAAACATATTAATTGGAAGAGCGGTTGCGCAGGCAGTAAAATCAACACTTGGGCCAAAAGGAATGGACAAAATGATTGTTGATGACATGGGTGATATGACAATTAGTAATGATGGTGCGACAATTTTAAGTGAAATGGCAATTGAACATCCTGTTGGGAAGATGATGGTGGATGTTGCAAAAACACAAGATGCTGAAGTTGGGGATGGTACAACGACTGCAGTAGTTATTGCAGGAACTCTTTTAGAAAAAGCAGAAAAACTGTTAGATGATTCTATACATCCAAGTGTAATAATTAAAGGGTATAGGGATGCTGCAAAAAAATCAAAAGAATATTATGCTGAAATAGCTGAGGAAATAAAATTTGATGACAAAAAATCATTAAGAATAATTGCATTAACTTCAATTACAGGAAAATCTGCTGAAGCAGCAGAAGATTTAGCAGATTTGATTGTTGATGCTATAATAAGTGTTTCTGATGAAACTGATGGGAAAATAACTATTGATAAAGATAATATAAAAATTGAAAAAAAATCAGGTGCTTCAATAAAAGATACTCAGTTAATTTCTGGAATAGTTGTTGATAAAGAAATTGTTCATACAGGGATGCCAAAAAATGTTAATGATGCAAAAATTGCTTTGTTAGATGTTGCGTTAGAAGTTAGGGAACCTGAAAATGATGCAAAAATAGAAATTTCTTCTCCTGAACAATTGCAAGCATTTTTAGATCAAGAAGAAAATATGTTAAAATCAATGGTTGATGTGATTGTAAAATCTAATGCTAATGTTGTTTTTACACAAAAAGGAATTGATGATTTGGCACAACATTTCTTAGCAAAAGCTGGAATAGTTGCGGTGAGAAGAGTAAAAAAATCAGATATGGATGCATTAGCAAGAGCAACTGGTGGAAAAGTAGTTACAAGTATAAAAGAATTAGATGCTTCTGATTTAGGTTCTGCTGGAAAAGTATATGAAAAGAAAATTGCTGGAGATGCAATGGTTTTTGTTGAAGGTTGTAAAAATCCAAAAAGTGTTTCAGTTCTTGTTCGTGGTGGGACAGAACATGTTGTTGATGAAATTGAAAGGGCATTGATTGATGCTATTGGTTCAGTTTCAAGTGCAATAAGAGATGGAAAAGTTTTAGTTGGTGCAGGTTCTTGTGAAATTGCAGTTTCATTAAAACTAAGAGATTATGCGAAAACTGTGGGTGGACGAGAACAGTTAGCAATAGAAGCGTTTGCCGAAAGTTTAGAGATAATTCCAAGAACATTAGCTGAAACAGCAGGGATGGATCCAATTGATTCGCTTGTTACTTTAAGAAGTAAACATACAACAAAAGCAGGAAAAACTTTTGGAGTAAATGTTTACAAAGGAAAAATTGAAGATATGAAGGAACTAAGAGTTTTAGAACCATTATCAGTAAAAACTCAAGCGATTGATTCAGCTTCAGAAGTTTGTGAAATGATTTTAAGGATTGATGACATAATTCTTGGTTCATCAAAAGCAAGTGCTCCACAAATGCCACCTGGAGGAATGGGTGACATGGGTGGAATGGGAATGATGTAAAACTTTTAGAAAAAGTTTGATTAAAAAACCCTTTGGCATGAAGTGTAGCTAAGGTCGCGCGCTATGTGGTGCATAAAGTACCACTGGTGCTTTTTTTTATCTATTTTAACTCACAAAATCTTGGACACTTTTTGTATAATCCTTTTTATTTTTTTAGGTCTTATTTAAAATATGGAAAAGAAATTTGTGAAAGCTGGTTTTGGAGTTCTTATTATGCGTGAGGGTAAAGTGCTTTTTGGTAAACGACATGAAGATCCAAAAAAAGCAGATAGTGATCTTGGTGGGGAAGGTACTTGGACAATGCCTGGTGGAAAAATGGATTTTGGTGAAGAAATAATTGTGGGTGCGGCGAGAGAAGTTCTTGAAGAAACAGGCCTTGTTGTTAATAAAGAAAAAATGCAAATAGTGTCTATAACAAATGATATTGCTGGTGATTCTCATTATATCACAATTGGTTTTTTTGCTCCTGAGTTTTTTGGTGAACCAAAAGTAATGGAACCTAATGAAATAACTGAATGGGGTTGGTTTTCTATTGATGATTTGCCTAAAAAAATATTTCTGCCAAGTATGAAGCTTTTGAAAAATTATTTGGATAAAAAAATTTATTCACCTTAAATTTTAAGATTATTTAAATAAAAAGATTTTTTGATTATTTTTTTTCTTTTTTTTTAAACATCGATAATAGTTAGTCTTAATTTTCCATCTCTATTAATTCCTTGAATTAAAACATTGTGGGGGCTTAGTAAAAAATCATCTCTTGAATGTTTTGTCCAACTTCGTAACTCTTCATATGCTTCTTTTATTTTTTCAAGAGTTATTTTTTTATTAACAGAGTTTTTCATAAATTGTTTTACTAATAAATATTCTTCTTTTGAAAAAGCATCATGGATTTTTGAAACAGTTTCGCGTGATTCAAAATATTTTCTGATTTGTTCAATATTTGGTTTGTTAAAATATTCTTGCACTCCCCAATTTGATTCAAGAAATACTCTTCCTTTTGGATAAATTATTGAAAAATGTTTTGGTTTTTTTTCAGAAATAAATATTTTTTCAGCTAACATACTATTTTTCATTAATGTTCTTTCTAAATGTGATGCGTTTTTAACAACAATTCTTCTACCCTCGGTTCCTTTTCTTATTATTCTTCCACTTCTACGCACGGGTTTTGTTGTTTTTCCTCGCATAAAACTGTTCATTATTTCTCCAGCATTATTCCAAAAATTTTTTAATCTATTTTTTCTACCACTATATCCCATATTATAATTATTGACAAACTAATTTATATTTTCTTTTGTATTATTATAATTGAATGGATGGTAAAATATTTGTGATAACTGGGACTAGTGGTTCTGGAAAAACAACTTTGGCTAATAATGTTTTGAATGATACTTCTATGAATATTTCAAAAGTTGTTACTTATACTACTCGTAGTTTGAGAGGTAATGAAAAAAATAAAGTTCATTATAATTTTGTTTCACGAGAATGTTTTGAAAAATTAATTTCTGAAAATAAATTTTTTGAGTATGCTGAAGTTTATGGGAATTATTATGGTTCATTAACAAGTGATGTTGAAAAAATAATTAAATCTGGAAAAAATGTTTTATTTGTTATTGATGTTCAGGGTGCAGAAAATTTAAAAAATTCAAATAAAGGAATTGTAACAATATTTATTACTGCTCCTTCGTTTAGTGAGTTAAAAAAAAGACTTGAAAAAAGGGCAGAAGATTCAAAAGAAAAAATTCTAGAACGATTATTGGTTGCTGAAAAAGAAGAAGAAAAAAAATATTTATTTGATTATGTTTTGATTAATGATGAAGTTAGAAAAGCAATTATTGAGTTGAAGGCAATTATAAAAAAACATTGTTAATTGTTTGAAAATAAATTAAAAACATTTATATATTCTAAAATCATTCTATTACTGTATGGAAACATTAGTTTTTGGTATGTTGAATGCAATTACTTTAGCATTAGTTTCTATTTGGGGTGCGTTTTTAGCGGCATTACCTAGTATTTTTGCAGCAATAATTTTTGTTACTATTGGTTATTTTATTGGGGCTGTTGCAAAAAAGATTGTTGTAAAAGGATTACAACAAACAAAGGTTGACCAATGGATGGAAGAACAAAATCTTGTTGGGGCAATTGGTAATAAAGAAGTTTCAGGGATTGCAGGTTCTATAGTAAAATGGTATTTATTTGTTGTTTTTGTAAAACAAGCAGTTGAAATTGTTCAATTATCTACTCTTAATGATTTTTTAGGGTTTTGGATAAATTATGTTTTATTATTAATTGGAGCTATTGTTTTAGTTATTGTTGGTTTAATAGTTGGTAGGTATGTTAGAAATGCAATGGAATCTACAAGTTATTCTATGAAAAGAATAATTGGGTTAGTATTTGAATTAGTTATAGTTTATGTTGCAGTTGTAATGGCCATAAGAACAATTGGTTTACCAACTAATGTTTTGGAAATAGGATTTTTAATTGGAGTAGCTGGATTTGTAACTGCAATAGGTATTGCTATTGGAATATCTTTTGGTTTGGCTTTGAAAGATGAGGCAAGAACATTAATTAAAGAAATTAAAAAAAGAAACAATTAATTTAGTTTTTTTTTGATTTTTTTGTTATTTTTGTGATTTATTCAATTTAATCAGCTTTTTAAATATTCTTTTACCTTTTTTATTTATTATAATATTTATGCAAAGCATAAATTATTATTGGGGCGTGTAGCTCAGCCTGGTTAGAGCATTAGTCTTATACACTAGGGGTCTGCGGTTCGAATCCGCACACGCCCATACTTGTTTTAAAAAAACAGGTGGTAAAATAGTGCATCTTTGGTAGCACTATTTTGTTTCGTCAGGGGGCTATGATGCATAATTTCGCTTTGCGAGGATATTGGTTTAGTAATTTAGGTATGTTATTATTTTTGAGATAGTATGATATTGATTAGGGATTGATTTTTATGAAAGGAATTGAGCAATATACACGACAAAAAGAAGAAGATGTTCGTAAATTTTGGAAAGAAACAGATACTGTTAAGAATGTTCGGCAAAAACAATCAAAAGGAAAAAATACTTTTTATTTTATGGATGGTCCTCCCTATGCAACTGGACATATTCATATGGGGACTGCTTTAAATAAAATTATGAAAGATTGTGCAATTCGTTCACAACGAATGCAGGGAAAAAAAATATTTGATAGGCCAGGTTTTGACACACATGGTTTACCAATTGAAAATAAAGTAGAAAAAAAACTTGGATTTACTACAAAAAAAGAAATTGAAGAGTATGGGATGGAAAAATTTGTTAATGAATGTAGATTATTTGCAACTGAGTTTGTAGATACTATGGGAAAGGAATTTGATAATCTTGGGGATTGGATGCCTTATGATAACCCTTATCTTACTCTTAAAAATGAATATATTGAAGCCATTTGGTATGTTTTTAAAAAAGCTGATGAAAAAGGTCTTTTGTATTTGGGAAAATATCCTGTGCATGTTTGCCCAAGATGTGCAACAGCAGTAGCTTATAATGAAATTGAATATTCAAAATTAACAGATACTGCAATATTTGTAAAATTAAAACTTAAAAATGAAGAAAATACTTATTTGTTAATTTGGACAACTACTCCTTGGACTCTTCCTGCTAACACGGGTGTGATGGTTCATCCAAAATATGAATATGCTTATACAAAAATGAGTAATGGTGAAACATGGATAATTGCAAAAGAAAAAGTTGAATCTTTAATGGATTCTTTTGAAGCAGGTTATTCAATAGAAAAAGTAGTTGAAGGTTTGGAGTTAGAAGGTTTACAATATGAACCATTGTATCCTGAAGTGATAAATGATGAAAAATGTGCACAACAAGCATATAGAGTAATTCTTTCAGATAGGTATGTTAATTTACAAGAAGGTTCAGGTTTAGTTCACACTGCACCTGGGCATGGAAAAGAAGATTTTGATGCTGGAACAAAAGCAAATCTTCCAGTAATTTCTCCTGTAAATATTGATGGGACTTTTACTGATAATGTTGAAAAATATAAAGGTCAACAAGCACGTGAATCAAATGTAAAAATAATTTCAGAACTTGAAGAAAGAAATTTGTTGCCTTATAAACATAATTATACACATGATTATCCATTATGTTGGCGATGTGAGTCGCCTTTATTGATGATTTCTACTCCTCAATGGTTTTTAAAAATTTCAGAAATAAGACAACAATTAATGATTGATAATGAAAAAGTTGTTTGGGTTCCGACATGGATGAAAGATAGGATGAAAAATTGGTTAGAAAATCTTAGTGATTGGCCGGTTTCAAGAGAAAGATATTGGGGAACACCTTTACCAATTTGGGTTTGTGATTGTGGTGAAAGAAAAGTAATTGGTTCAATAGAAGAATTGAAAAAAGAAGCATCGTTTGATAAAGAAATTGAGTTACACCGTCCATATATTGATGAAATAAAATTAAAATGTAATGAATGTGGGAAAGAAATGAATAGAGTTAATGGTGTTTTAGATGTTTGGTTTGATTCAGGAGTAGGTAGTTGGGCAAATCTTGGATTTCCACAGAATAAAGAATTGTTTAATGAATTTTGGCCAGCTGATTTGAATATTGAAATGACTGAACAAGTGCGGGGATGGTGGAATTCTCAATCAATTTTATCGATGATTTGTTTTGAAAAACTTCCATATAAAGCAATTTCGGTACATGGAATGGTTCGTGATTTGGGGCATAAAAAAATGTCAAAAAGTAAAGGTAATGCTGTGACTCCTGAAGAAATGATTGAGAAGTATAATAGAGATTATTTGAGATATTATTTATTATTGCAAAGTAGAGGTACTGATTTTAAGTTTGATGTTGACTCAGTAGGGGATGCATCAAAGTTCTTTAATACTTTAACAAATTCATTTAATTATGCAAAATCTTATTTGGATTTAAATCTTCAAAAAATTCCAAGAAAAGATTTAGAAGGAGAAGACAAATGGATATTAAGTAAATTGGAAAAACTTTCAGAAGAAGTTGTTAGAGATTATAATAATTATGAATTTTATAAAGCGATTTCTAGAATGGAAGATTTTATTAATTCTGATTTTTCACGAACATATTTACAATTAGTTCGTTCAAGAATAAATTCAGAATCAAAAGAAGTTGTTGCTGAAACAATTTCATTCATTTCAAATGTTTTCTTAAGGTTATTGGCTCCGGTAGCGCCACACTTATCAGAATATTTGTGGAATTCAATTGGAGGAAAAGAAAGTGTGCATTTGTTAGATTTTGTTGCTGTTGAGGGTTATAGAAAAACAGAAATTGAAGATGAATTTATTTTTGTTCAAAAAGTAGCACAAAATGTTTTAGCTCTTAGATCTGAGACAAAAATAAGAAAAAGATGGCAACTTGAAAAATTATTTGTTGAATCAAAAACAAAATTAACTAATTTGAAAAATGTATTGGAAAATATGTGTAATGTTATTTCTGTTGAAGAGGGTGAGCCTTCTAAAGAGGGATTTGTTTTAAAAGAATTTGAAGGGAACAAAATTTATTTACAAACAAAGGTTTTGGATGAGACAAAAAATTCTTGGGATTTGAGTGAATTAACAAGAAACATACAAGCAGAAAGAAAAAATAAGGGTTTGCAACCAGGACAAATAGTTAAACTTGATTTATATTGTGATGATAAAGAATTTATTGAATTAAATAAAAAATTAATTGAAGAAAAAACATCTACTAAAATTTCAATAGTTCCTTCGCGTGGAGAACTAACTGATTTAGCTAATAGAAAAGCTTGGTTTGAAATAATTATTTGATAATGTGAGTAAAATAATTATTTGATAATGTGAATTAAATATTAATTAATGATTTTTTTAAATTTTTAATTAAACAAATTTTAATTAAAATTATTTTTTTTTAGATAAAATTAATTCTTGATTTATTCTTGTTATTTTATTTAAGTCATTAAGTGTATTGCAATTAACAATACTATGAAAATTATTGTTGCTATTAAAATAAAATATGGGCTTAATTTAGGACTTTTACTTTCTGCATCAAAAAATCTAGTAATTCCTATTGCTGAACTTGGCCCAGGGCCAGTTGGTTTTCTTTTTGTAAATTTAACCATCAAACCACCACTTTTAAATAAAACCTTTTAGTTAATACTATAACATTAAATAATTATATAAAACAAGTTAGGGCAGGTTTATAAAAATAATTGATTGGTTAATTTGAAGGTGTTCATATGGGTTTTGAGATTAATACTGAAATTAATATGATGGCGGTTATTAAAGGAGGAATTTCTCTTATAGTATTGTTAGGAATAGTTTTTTTTTTACTAACTTGGTCAGGGTTAATGAAATGTAATAATGTTCCTTTTGGGTGTAATATTTATGATTTTGTAATGGGGTCTCCAAGAGTTTTAATTGCATATGGGGATGAGGGGCTTGGGAATCCTGAATTGTTAAAACAATATTTACAAGACCCAAGAATTGTTGGTGCTGAATCAGTTGATACTCAGCATATTAACAATCTTTCACTTGGCAATTTAAAAAATTATAAACTAATTATAGTGGAACAAGCAAGACAAATTTCTTATGAACAATTACAAATGTTTATGGATTATACTAATCAGGGTGGAAGGTTAGTTTGGATTGGTGATGCTGGAATTTTGCGTGGTGTTGAAGAAGTTCAAAATATTTCAGACATTAATTCTTTAGCTCAGTTAGATAATAATCCGTGGGTGAGGGTTGAAAAAACTGGAAGTTATTTGTTAAATTTTGATGAATTTTTAAGTTTGAGATATTTGAATAATTATTGTGTTGAAAAGGATTGTTCAGAAAATCTTTTTTCGGTAGGTATTTTAGTTCCAGAACCAACAAGAAATCACCCATTAATTTTTGGAGCAGCATCTCAAGTAAATTTTAAGATTACTAGTGGTAGAGATTTTGCAATTGTAAGACAGATTCCAAATTCTCCAAATTCTAATGTATTAATGAGTATTGATTTTAAGAGTAAACTTTTAGGTAATGAAAATGAAATAAACCGAACAATCCCATTTATTGTTACTTCTGGTTTAGGTGAAAGAGTTGCATATTATGCTTATCCTCCAGAATATCTTGTACAAGATAATAATTCATATATTCTCATAAAAAATATGTATTATGGAATGCTTGGAAGATAATTTTTTTAGAATGTATTTTTGAAAATGTGTTACTTTATGTCTTTTTTGTTTATGCAATGAAATTTTTGATTATAAAAAATAATTTCATATTTTTTATATTTTTAATCTATCTTTAATCTATTTTTATTTATTTTATTTTTTAGATTTTTATTTTTTTAAATAAT
>CAZKAC010000035.1:0-3077 GCA_964550725.1 uncultured archaeon | reverse complement strand
CTTGTTTTCAAATTTATTTGGTAAATTTTGCTTGATTTGTAGTGCCTAAAGTTTGTTTTGGCTATTTCTCAAGTTTTTTTGCGAGTTTGGTTAAAAAGTTTTTTGAAAATTTTAGGTCTTTTTGGATTAGCTTGGTGCCAGTTTTTGTGTATAATTTAGAGTTCATTTTTTCTTCTTGTTGTTTTATTGTGTTTAAATAAATTAATGCAGAATTTTTTATTGAAATGTTTTTGTTTCCCATTGTCATAAACCATCTTGCTATTCCTATTTCTCCGACTGAATCTATTTTGTCAGCATCAAACAAAATTTTTGCTTCTATTGAAATTGGTTCTTTTTTAGTTTTTGAATGTAATGAATGTGTTTCTATACCATCTAATATTTGGGTTATTTGTTCATTTGAGTAATCAAGTTCTAAAAGGATTTTTTTAGCTTTTTTTAATGTCTCTTCAACACTTTCTTCTTCTCGTTCATCTTCAAATCTAACTAAATCATGTAATAATGTCATTGCTTCAACAATTTTTTTATCTGCATTTTCGTTTTCGGATATTTTTAAAGCAATTTTTCTAACTCGTAAAAAATGGTCTAATCCATGTGCGCCTTGTCTATTGCCAATTTCTTTTTTTACTATGTCTAACAAAGTATCCAATTTTATACACCAAATGTTCTTTTTCTATTATTATATTCTTTAATAGTATTTGTAATATCTTTTTTTGTTAATTCTGGAAAAAAAGTAGGAATTGAACAAAATTCAGTATATTTTGTTAAATAAAATGGTCCGTCAGAAAGTCTGTTTTCGTTAGCAGTTCTTACAACAAAATCAATTGGTTTTTTTATGTTACAATTAGTTAAAATGTTTTCAAAATTAATTTTTTGGTTTTGACTAATAGTTTTTTCTATTGCTATTTCTAAATCTCTTTCTCCAGAATAACCTAAAAGCAAATTAAATGTTTTGTTAGTGTATTTTGCTGTTTCACTTTCAACATTACATATTGCTTCTAAATAATCTTTTGGTAATAAATGTTTTTGACCATGCACTAAAACTTTAATTTTATTATCATGAAATAACTTATCTTTCGCAAAATCATTTAATGCATCTGTTTGCACTTTTAAAATTGGTTCTAAATCTTCATCTTTTCTTTTTATAACATTATTATATGACAAACCAAAAAACGTAAATTCTTTAACATCACTATCTACTAAAATCCATTCTACAAGATTTCTAACTACTTTTGCTGCTTTATTATATGCTTCAAAATTAGATATATTTACTTTTTTAGCATATCTTCTATCTCCATCAGGAATTAACATCATGTGTTCCATCATAAATCAGCCCTAATCTTTTTTTCATTCTCTTTTATTTTATTTATTATTTGGTTTGCCCAATCAATTTTATCTGGAGAAAATTTTTTAATATAATCAATAATGTTTTTTTCACTACCAATTACCCAAACACATTCTTGTGATTCTTTTTGTGCTACACAACTAGTTTCAACAGCATACATTGGTTTTTTAGTATAATGTTGTAATGCGCCAGCAAATAATCCGCCTAACATAAAATCAGTTGGAATTTTACTAGCCTTGTTAGATTTTATGTCAATGGCAAGACTTGATTTGCCTGCTAAAACCATAAACCCTTTTTTATCATCAACTTTAATTGTTCTAAAAGTTCCAAAACCAAAAGTGTTAAGTACTTCACAACTAATTTTAACAACAGAAGTAAGACTTTTCATTAAAGGAATGCCATGTTCTTTAACAAAAACTATTCCTTGTTTTCTACCAGCCAAAAACATGTTTGCACAATAATCAAGTCCAAGAAGTTTATAATTAATAAAAAACTCGGTTGACAAATGAGGTGTAAAGTAAAAAACAATTCCTTCTTTTCCAAAAAATATTTGTCCATCTTTAAATTGCATGTATCTTTCAGCAACATAACGTTTAATTAAATCAAACATTTTTTATCATTCACTCCTCAATGCTCTCAACTTTTAATCCTTTTTTGGTTAAAGAAATTGGTTGTTCATCTAAAGAATGATTTGTGTGACGCATTTTAAGAATTTGAAGACTTCTTGGAGTTCTAGTTCCAAGCGAAGATTTTTTTAGTTCAATCTTGGCATCACTAATGTACTTTAAAACTTTTTCTGGCAAATATAATTCACCGCTTCCAGTTTCAGCTAAAAGTAATGATGTACAATCAGTTTTTTTTCTTAATTCATTTGCAAGATAATAAAGCATTACTCTAATATCGCCTGCAGAAGGTTTAACAAAATCCCAATTTTTATTACCTTTTAATTTTATTTGCGTTCTTGAAGAATATAAAGCTAAAGTAGTAGCAGTATCAAAAACAAGTCTATTTGGACTATCAACTAGTTTTATTATTTTTTGAGCAATTTCCTCAGCACCTACTGAAGAACTATTAGAAAATTTTGCTTGTTGAATAACATCTTTTATATCAATATTTATAAAATTAATTTTTTCAAATTCTTTTTCAATACCAAGATCTTTTGCAGTTTTTTCAAAGCTTTCTTTTGGTTCTTCTAAAGAAATATAAATTACTTTTTCATTATTTTTAATACCTTGAATAGCAAAGTGTAATGCAAAAGTTGATTTAAAAGTTCCTTCTCCGCCGGCAACTTCAATAAGAGATCCCTTTTCAAAACCTCCACCAATATGTTTATCTAAACCAGTTATACCACTTTTTATACGTTCCACTGCAAAAACCTCCTAATAATATAATATATATTTTGATTATATTATGCGTTTTGTAGTTATAAATTTTGCTATTTTAACAAAAATACTTAAAAAAACAAGCAAAATTAGTTAATTATTCTAGAATCAATGAAGCATAATATCTAGTATTGGGGCCAACAGCTGGGTTACTAAATATTTCTTCTTTTGTGAACCATTTAGCTTCTTCGCTTTCATTATCAATCTTTAGTTCGCCACCAATAACTTTTGCTGTGAACAAAAAATCAATATCTTTTTTATCTCTACAAGGAAGTAATCTCATTGCAAATGGGACTGGTAGAGGTGTAACAATTTCTGTCCTAGCTTTCTCATCAGGCTTTTGTAAGATTTCA
>CAZKAC010000034.1:0-2537 GCA_964550725.1 uncultured archaeon | reverse complement strand
AACAGATGATAAACAAAAAAAAGCAGTTGAAGAAATAAAAAAACATTATGAAAAAATAATTGAAATTAAAGAAAAAAAGATTGAATTATATGATATTGTAGAGACTGCTGAGAAAGTAAAAGAAATAATTGACAATCAATCAAACACTAGTGAAATTTATTTAAATATTACAACTGGAAGACGTCCACAAGTTCTTGGATTATTGTTCGCAGGATACAAAAGACCAAGTCAAGTAAAAAAGATTTTTTATGTTACTGAAGAAACAAAAGAAATTATTACTATTCCAATTCTTTCTTTTGATATAACAGAAGCCCAACAAAAAATACTAGAAAACATAGAAGAAATAGACAAAATTAGTCAAATGAGTAATGAGATTGATTTATCAAAAGCAATGGTGTACAGAGCAATAAAAGAACTAAAAGACAAAGGCCTAATCGAAGAATATGAAAAAGGATACAAGTTAACCGAAGCAGGAAGAATTGCGAGAATGTGAATTATTATGAATAAGAAAGAGTTAATTGAAAAGCTTGAAGATATTGAATGGGAAGAGTTTGAAGTTAAAGAAGCTAAACTTGGTGTTCCAAAATCTACTTGGGAAACAATAAGTGCTTTTTCTAATACTGCTGGAGGGTGGCTAATTTTTGGAGTAAAAAAGTCTAATAATTCATTTAGTATCGTTGGTGTAGAAAATCCTGAAAAAATAGAACAGACAATCTTATCTACTTTAAGATCTGAAAATAAATTTAACAAAATTATTGAAACTAAAAACAAAAAATATGATGTTGGTGGAAAAATAATTTTAGCTTTTTATATTCCACAAAAATCTCCAAGGGACAAACCGATTTATTTTAACTCGCAAAAAAATACATTTATTAGAACAGGTAGTGGTGATCAACGAGCAACTCCAGAAGAAGTAGATAACTTTTTTAGAAATGCATCGTTTGAAGAAAAAGATAAAGAATTTACAAAAAAGCGAATTAAAGACTTGGACATGGAAACAGTGACACGTTATCACAGATTATTTAAAGAAGTTAATCCTGCCCATAGATACAATTCATTAACGCTTACGGATTTTTTGCATAAATTAAATGTTTTAAAAGAAGGAAAAGTGACTTATGGAGGATTATTAGTTTTTGGTTCGGAAGATGCATTAGCAGAAGAAATGGTTAATTTTCGAACTGAATATCTAGAAATTCCAGGTAAATCTTATTCTGATGCAAAAACAAAATATACTTATAGAATTTCTTCAGAAAAAAATTTGTTTACAACATTCTTTGATGTTTATGAAAGACTCGCACAAAAAATTGACGTGCCTTATTCAGTAAAAGGTGGTATTCGTGATGATGATCCGTCTCACTTACAAGCCCTTAGAGAAGCATTAGTTAATTTGATTATGCATACTGATTATTTTAGTAAATCTAATCCGCGAATAAGGGTTTTTACAGACAGAATAGAATTTTTTAATCCTGGAGCTCTTCCAAAAAAACTTGAACTAATACTTAAAGAAGACTTCTCTCTCCCAAGAAATCCCACCATAGCAAAAATATTTCGATACATAAATTTGTCAGAAAACATGGGCAGTGGTTTTCACAAAATGATAACTGGTTGGGAACAATACTATAAGAAAAAACCAATAATAACAGGTGATTTTGATTATTATAAAATAGTTTTACCCACAACTACCCAAGAAACTACCCAAGAAACTACCCAAGAAACTACCCAAGAAATTCCTGTTAAAATACTTGAAATATTAAAAAAAGAACCCACAATAACTCGAAAAAAGTTATCAGAAAAAACAGGTTTAAGTGAAGATGGAGTCAAATATCATTTAAATAAACTAAAAAAAGAAAACAAAATAAAACACACTGGATCAACAAAAAAAGGAAAATGGGTTCTAATATGAATAAAACTGTTTTAAATAAATTAGAAAAAAAAGAATTAATTAACTTAATAATAGAATTATCTAAATTAAATAAACAAAACAAAGCATTTTTAGAAACTCAATTATCATTAGATTTTAATAATTTGTTTGAATTATCTTGTAAAAAAATTGACAAAGCATTTTGTTGTTATGAATTAATGAGTTTAAAAGATGCAAGAAGCGCACTAAATGATTTAAAAAAATCAAAACCAAGTAATGAATTATTTATTGATTTGTGTTTATATTATATTAAATCAGCTTATTCTTTAGAAAAAACAAGTTGGAAATTTCAAGAAAATTTTTATTTAGCAATAGAAAGCGTTTTTAAAATAATAATTGAGATTATTAAAAAAAATATGAATTTAAAAGAAAAATATTGTGTAGAACTAGAAAAAATAATAAAACAAGCAAATGAAGGTTTTGGACACCAAGATGAATTAAAAGAAATTTACAAAATTATAAAATAAATATTATGGAAGTGAAATAAATGCATAAAAAACAAAAATCGATTAGTGAGTACAAAGCAAATGATAAGTTTGAAGATGTTTTTGTTGTTAGGTTTACTAAAGAAATTAGAACAACTAAAAGTGGGAAGTATTTTTTTGAAATAAAAATC